>JAJRTA010000207.1 GCA_024278515.1 Candidatus Zixiibacteriota bacterium | reverse complement strand
TGCGAAGAGCTATGGCGACCGATTTCTTGGCTTCGGACTGACCGATGATATACTTGTCGAGATGTTCGACTATCTCACGAGGCGTAGGGAAATTATTATTCATTGCAGTGTTTCAACTTTGATGTTGTGATTGGTGTAGATGCAGATATCAGCGGCAATAGTCATCGCCTGCCTGACAATTTTCTCCGCAGTCATTTTCGGATTGGCCGTCAATAAAGCACGTGCGGCGGCCAGAGCGAACGGACCGCCGGAACCGATCGCGATAATGCCGTCGTCGGGTTCGATTACATCACCGGTACCGGACAACAGAAAGATATGCTCCTTGTCGGTGACAGCAATCACCGCTTCCAGTTTCTGGAGCATTTTATCGGTGCGCCATTCTTTGGCCAGTTCCACAGCCGCCCTGGGCAGGTTGCCTGAGTATTCATCGATTTTCTTTTCCAACAGTTCATACAAAGCCAGCGCGTCGGCGGCCGTTCCGGCGAATCCGGCGAGGATTCTGTCGTCGGACATTTTTCGGATCTTAACCGCGTTGTTTTTCAGAACGGTGTCATCGAATGTCACCTGTCCATCGCCGGCCATGGCCGCTTGTTCCTTGTGAATCAGTCCGAGAATGGTCGTTGAGCGTGTGTGCATATTTTATTCCTATTCCGAGGAGCCCGACCTGGGGTGGGCTGAGCGGTATGCCTTCTTCATGGTTTCAGCCGTCACATGAGTGTATTTCTGAGTAGTTGACAACGAGGAATGCCCGAGGATTTCTTTAATCAGCATCAGGTCGGCGCCGTTTTCCAACAGATGAGTGGCGAATGAATGCCGAAGAGTGTGAGGGGTGAACTCGATCCCTTCGCCGCGGGCGAATTTGCCTACCATACGGTCGACCGAGCGCACGCTGAGCCGTTCGCCCATTCGATTCAGGAACAGGGCGTTTGAAGAACTGTTCTTCGAGGAGGCATACTCCTTGCGGGCTTTAAGGTACTCGCGCAAATCCTCCAGCGTCTTGTCACCGACCGGCACCTGCCGGATCTTGTTCCCTTTGCCCCGTACTGTTATCATCCCCTGCCTGGTGTCGATATCGGCAAGGCTGATCGCGGCCAGCTCCTCACGGCGAATCCCGGTTACATACAATAACGCCACCATGATAAAATCACGGCGGTAAAAATAACTCTGTTTGTCTGATCGTGAGTTGTTTTGTTCGAACAGTCTGATTGCATCTTTCTGGGAGATGAACTTTGGAATATCACTGCCATATTTCATCTTCGGGATTCTGAACAGATACGGGCGGTATTTTTTATACGGTGTCAGGTATTTCTGAAAACTGGAAAGAGCTGAAAGAAACCGAGCCAGCGACCGGTTGGACAAACCGGCTTTTGAGCGTTCCTGAAGGTATACGCGCAGGAACAATGGATCGTTCTGAGAAGACGAAGGCATCTCGGCATACTTTTTCTCAAGGAAGCCCACCCAGGGGGACAGATCGCGTCGGTACGCCTCGATAGTTTTGTCGGCCCGGCCCTTGTTCCCGGCCAGGTCTTTCAGAAAATCATCCAGCGCTTTGGTCAACATAAGCTGATAATATCCAAAACAACCGGTCCGGTCAATTTAATTGAGGAAACTGTTCAACCCGTTTTCCCTGAATTGTTGTATATCCTGTTATCCATGTGCATGTTTTTTCAGGATTGACTAAATCTACAAATCGATTATATTGTCACCGTTCAAGTCTGTCCCAACAAGCCGTTCGAATGATAATGTATCTCACCCATGAATCGATCGAACCGGACATGTAGGTACCGCAGACCTGTCAGAAGTGCTCATGAAGGATCAGATCTTAACAGGAGATATTAATGAGGTCCCTGCTGTCACAACTGTGTTTCTTCCTTGTATTTTTCACTGCCCTTTCTGTCACAGCTTTTTCCGCCGGGCGTAATATCAATGACCGTCCGGCTAAGAAAAATACAAATGTAAATAAGGTTACACAAAAGACTTCCCCGAGAACCAAAACAACCCCCAAAGTACAGGATGAATCTCAGCCTGTTCTCATTACTCCGCAGACTTCAGGTATTCGGGCCGGTGAGGAAATCAACTGGCAGGTGCTTGCCTCGGGCGGTGGTCGCAGTATGATGGGCAGCATGATCCTCGGTTCGACTATCGGGCAGGCGGCCGCCGGTTTGTCGACTATGGGCGGTTTGACCCTTAATTCCGGGTTCCAGCAAAACTTCAGCTCCGGTGGTTCCGGTGGTTGTTGTGTCGGACCGATACGGGGAGACGTCAACTATGACGGCGCTTCGACAATCGATATATCCGACCTTATATATTTGATCAACTACATGTTCCAGTCCGGCCCGGAACCGATATGTTTCGAAGAAGCCGATATCAACGGTGACGGCGCCCCGGCGCTGGATATTTCCGATCTGATCTGGCTAATCGATTACATGTTCCAGTCCGGTCCCGAACCGATGCCCTGTTCATAATAGTTCAGGCTCATCCATAAAACTTTCAGCGGCCGTTCTTCAGATCAGCCGTTTTTTCCCGGATCTATCATAAGTTGAAACATCAGACGATAGCCTTTTTCTATTAACCGGCAACCTTGTTATTGAGAACCGGGGGGCTTTCCACCGATTTACCAAAAGGTACAGTCAGTCATAACTGACTGCCCTGCCGGACCTGATCAGGCATCCGGCTCTACTTCGCGTTATGCTGAACTTGATTCAGCATCCAGAAAACAAATGAACATGGATTCCGGGGCAATGCCCGGAATGACGCTCCGTGGAAGTGCCCTGACAACTTGTCACGTCATACGTCATTTAGTGTCGGTGGCCCGCCCTTCAGGGCTTGTTAAAAAACTCTGCTTTTGTTGTGCCGGGTCCTGATCAGACTGAAATTGTGTTTGAGACCCGACACAGAAATCCATGTCGGACCATAGCGTTGGGTCACATAAATTCGCTGGCGCGAATTCTTAGGACCCACCGCAACAGGATAAAAAGACTTTTTCAACAAGCCCACGGGCACACATCCATATTTTTTGGGGAAGGTTCAGTCCACTTTCCCCTTGACAAAACCTCTTTCGCATAGTTAATTGTATGCAGGAAGAAAGCATACGGCGCTTTTTCCAACCCCGCCTCGCACCAAAACCTCACTATCGGGTGGCTGGACAAAATATCTGTTGGATCATATATCCCCGGTTCGCAATAACTCTTCGCCAATAAGTTGGCGGGAACCAGATAGTACAGGAGGATATTTATGTAACATTTCATCCACGCCGAAAGCGGCCGGATTGCCTGATTCGGTGTGGGAACCTTTCAAAAAAACGTAAGACACACGATGGCGAAATCGACTGTTCTTGGAAATCACACCGGACAGCCATCAGGTTTGTGGGATCAGGGACGGATCCCTCGAGGGCCTTTTTGACACATAGGCGCAAACCTGCACACGCTCATCCATCGTCCGAGGGGGGAGGATGTACTGACCGGGCCGAGATACTGAGAGCTTTCGACAGAGCCGAACGAATCTGTGGTACGACTGAGCCGGAAGCCTGAACCTGCTTCCGGCTTTAGTTTTAAGCCACTACCTGTGGGTTGATTCCCATATTCGTTTCACTTGTCGCGGATGGAAAAATCTGTCTCTCTGTGCAACAATCGCTCAGCCTGCCCGCTAAGTCCATGGCCTTTCCGAAGTTATCAACCCGGACCATTCCGGGGGCGAGAATGGCACTCCTATTGCTCAATTCAGCCTGAACGCAAGAGGTAACTTTTGGACAGGTGAGAGAGATGAAGGTCAAATTCATACTAACGATGGAAGATCTGGTAGTCGATGACAAACTCATTGATCGGGTGATTCTCAACTGGGAAACCGATGTCGACCAGGGTGATATTCTGAAAATGTCGCATGAATGGATCACCTCGCAAAACTTCCTGACCACCCGGATGGAAGGATTGACCCGAGTCGGCGAATCATCCTTAACTATCGAACCGATGGAAGATACTGCTGATGTCTAAGACCAACTTACTGGCTCAACTGTCCGATCTGGGCGATCGGGCGGCTGCCGAAGCCGATAATTTTTCCGGCGGACTGGGATCGATAAAGGCGCTGATTCTCGATCATTTCGGGCCCAACGGACTGACCGCCGCCTACGTGGTGGTGGCTGTTCTGCTTCTGGTAATTATCTGGCGCCTGACTAAGATAACCTTTGCGACACTGAAATATCTTGTTATCCCGGCTATTGTTCTGGCTGTACTGGGAAGTTTCGTAGGTCCTTATTCGTTTGTAATGCTTTTACCAATGACCGTGGTCGGTTGCTCGCTGATTCTTCTGGTCAAGGGGTAATTCCTACATAGTCTTGTCCGAAGCCCCCTGAACGGGGCTTTTTTTATGGCGCAGATAATTGATTGTTTCGCCGTAATCATCTGCCGCACAGACGACTACCCGCCACAGTACGGCTCCGGCAGGATACTTGCTTTTTTTCCGGTGAAACACAGGAAACCAAACAGAGAGAAGAACCGGACAACAACGGAACATCAGTTATGGGCGACAAGAAAAAGTGCATCAACTGTAACCGTCCCCTTTTGAAACAGAAAGGGGTATGGCTTTGTATTCAGTGTAACTCCGATGAAATAGATACCAACCAGGTATTCATCGACCAGCAGGAATCGGAAGATACGGTTTTTATCGAGTGTCCCGGGGCGACGTTATACGAGCCGGGCACGAACAATGTCATCGGTGGCGTCAAATTTCACGACAACGACGATCCGATGAAAGGCTACAAAATCGTTGGCGAGCCGGTTTATGCGCCGGACCATAAGAAGCGTCGTCGGATCAAGCGGGAAGCGTTGGGCTCGATCCGCCGCTGTCGGGCCTGTCAGGATTACACGATCAGGATGCGTCGTAAAGAGGGGGCTGATTTTTGCATACCGTCGGTAAAATTCCCCAAACGAACCAGACTGCGATCCGTCCAGCATGTCTCATACGAACCGTAGCTCGTATGAAGCGTTTGCTGTTCACACGATTTGATTCTCTGCGACGTTTGCTGATAAGAGTTGCAGAACCAGACACATAATAGTAGTCTGATTTTCTACGGGGACATTTTTCAGCAGGTAACCGGATTCATAAAAGTCGGAGTTTTTCCCTTTCCGACACCAGCGACACTCGGCGTCGAAATCGATTGAATCGTGCCCCAGCACCGGTTGTGGAAGCCTGAGAGTGAGTTTCAGTATATCACGTTTTTTAACAGGTTCCTCGGTAATCAGCATTGCTCCCTCGGCTGACAGGTTGGCCAGCCTTCCGACAATCCTGTCGGTTCCGCGTTCGACCACCGGGAAATAGTCTTCAGTTTCATAACGGCGCAGACATCGTCGATCTTTCATTGTTATCCCTGCTGCTTTGTGACCATAGTCGGAGGATTGGTTGCCGGTTCGCCGGATGGGTTGGACCATTCATCGATAACGCACCGGAGTATGAGATATGATATTATTTCCTGATCGATTTGCGAAATATTAGTCAGAAGATAACCGGACTCATGGTAGCCCTGATCCGGGTTCTCCCGAGTCCACCGGCATTCGGCATCGAACTCCACTTTCTCACGAGCCAGGATAGAGTGCGGCAGTTCAAAGCGACATGAGTATATATGACCGACCCGGGGAGCGGTTTTCGTGATCAATCTGGCTCCTTCAAGAGACAAGTTCACGAGAAGACCAATCAACCGTCCGGTGGCACGGTCCTCGACTGTAAACTTATCACGGGTATTGTATCTTTGTTTAAGTTTTCTCTGGTCCATTGACCACTCCTGCTACAGGGGCATAGGAGGCTATATTTGTTTTTTATCGGCTTTTGCCGTATCTCCATTAGCAACTACATGGATATAAATATCTATATGTATCAACGGCGCATCTTCAACTTTTGGTTGAATAATCTTTCAATGTAAAAGTACTTCTGTTATGGACATTGAACATTGAGGAGTAGGAAATGGAAGGCAAACCTCCCCATCCCGGTCCAATCGACCAGGCCGCAACCCCGGTTGGATCGTCAAAAAGTATATGGAGCCTGATGGTTGGCGTTTTTACATCGCCGACTTACACATTTACGGAGTACTGCAAAAAACCGGCGATCATTGTCCCGCTGTTCATAGTATTAGTTATGGTTGGCCTGACCGGCGCTCTGACGGCAAAACAGGGAGCAATGACCCAGTACGATTTAATGAAGCACTCTACCGTTATTCCACAGGAAATACTTGAAACTATGTATCAGGAGGCACTCGATACCGGTTCATTCAATGTCCGGGGATTTATTGGAACAATGGTCGGTTATGTCCTGGTCAGCCTGATTATTGCTTTGATCGCATGGTTTTTGGGAAGTTTTGTTTTTGGTGGGGAGGCAAAATTCAAACTTGTCTGGGGGACGAGCATTATGGGCGCGCTGATATCATCTCTGGGAGGCCTGCTCAAAGTGCCGTTAGTTCTGGCCAAAGACACTGCCTATGTCTCGCTTGGCCCGGCCGCTTTTTTACCTGTCAAAAGCTTTGCTTCGGTGCTTTTTTCTTTGCTGTTCTATCTCGACTTTTTCGCCATCTGGGCAATAATAGTTACCGGCATCGGTTTTGGGATTGCTTTCGGTATATCACAAGGCAAAGGTATAGCGATCTGCAGTATTATTACATTGATCGGAATCGGTCTGCTGGTGGCGGGGACAGTATTGGGACTGAGTTTCGCGGGCGTTGAGGTCAGTTTTATTTGATCACCATGCGGCATGAAAAGCAGAATACTTGAATGCGAAGGCTGAAAAAAATGTCCGAAAATAGGTGTTGACAGTCGTCTGAACGACCGATATACTGAAATGTCAATAAAGGTTTCCGTCGTTGTTTTTCAATGTTTTGTTTTTCTCAACAAATCGTGTGAATAAGTAATTATCGGGACCGAAGCGCAATGGTGCGCATTAACGGGTTTATTCCGACGAACGTTCGACCCCGCAGGGTGAGGTAGATTGTTGGGATGAGCACAAGTGGAGTGTAGAGATGAATATCTACATCGGTAATCTGTCGTTCGACGCGACGGAAGATCAACTGCGTCAGGCGTTTGAAACCTATGGTGAGGTT
This sequence comes from Candidatus Zixiibacteriota bacterium, assembly GCA_024278515.1. Classification (GTDB taxonomy): domain Bacteria; phylum Zixibacteria; class MSB-5A5; order GN15; family FEB-12; genus JAJRTA01. Next base: position 12,860 of record JAJRTA010000207.1, on the reverse strand, counting down.
TCGAGCGTAAACATCATCAAGGACAAGTACACCGGTGAGTCCCGAGGATTCGCTTTCGTGGAAATGTCCGGACAGGACGAAGCGCAGGCTGCGATCGCCGGCCTTAACGGTCAGGAAATCAACGGCCGGTCCATTAATGTCAATGAAGCTCGTCCGCGTCAGGACAACCGTGGCGGCGGCGGCCGTGGCGGTGACCGTCGCGGCGGCGGCGGCCGATGGTAACAGGGTTGCCGCGGCCACTCCCCGGCAGTTGAAAAATCAAAAGAGGTCGGCATCATGCCGGTCTCTTTTTTTTATGCCCACCGTCACGTTCACTGGTCCGGCAGTATCCTCTTTGCTTTGAACAGCCAGGGGACTATATTCGTTATAACGGTGAAAGCGCAGAACCGTGAAAGTACAAAGTATATGACGCAGGAGACAGGGTACATATTTCTCGAAAGATGAAAAAGTCGGACAGTACAGGGCTGGTCGTGGCTGTGTTGTGCATCCTGTGTATTGTTTTGCCGGGATGTGACCGTAATACTATCTGTGTCGATAATCTGATCAAATCAGGCTGGACTCCGCAACAGGCGACTTTCGAGGGCAATCGTCTCTTTGCCGTGGCTATGGCTGATTCCATGGTCGGCTGGGCGGTCGGGGCTGACGGTGTGATACTTTATTCCGATGATACCGGCAACGAATGGCAATACCAGAACTCCGGAGTGATCGCTGATCTTCGTTCCGTCGCGGCCTTCGATGCCGATACCGCCTGGGCAGTCGGGCTGAAGGGTACGGTTCTTCGCACCACCACCGGGGGAGAAATCTGGCTTCCCTGTTTCATCGGCGTACCTGATCACAATTTCCGGGGGGTAGCCTATCTGGATGCTCGGAATATCTGGGTTGTCGGCGATACCGGGACGATAATCACAACTACCGACGGCGGACGTAACTGGAGAACAGTCCGGGAGTCACCCGACTATAATCTGGCCGGGATCGCGTTTGCCGATGAAAGTCATGGATGTGCGGTCGGATCGAACGGCCGGATGCTATGCACCTCCGACGGAGGGAGCTCATGGCATACGGTGGAAAGCGGAACCCGTCAGAACCTTCTTTCGATTTGTTTTGACGGCCTTACCGGATGGGCGGTCGGATCCGGCGGGGCGATTATCAGGACGCTCGACGGCGGCATGACATGGGACCGGTATGACAGTCCGGTTTCTGAAGAACTGGTCGATGTGGTCATATCGGATCGATCCGGTTCGTGGGCGGTCGGGAAAAACAGGACTATCCTGGCCGCATCCGATGATGAACCGGTCTGGCAGGTACAACCCAGTCCGACTACACGTGACCTTTACGGACTCGATGTCACCGGCGGCACCGGATGGATTGTTGGCGCATTCACGCTATTGCGTACCGCTGACAATGATGGCTGGACAGACAACTCGTCCGGCACGTTTCCCCTTGCGACCCTGGATGCGGTGACGTTTACCGATGATTTCAACGGCTGTGCGGTCGGGTATGGAGGCTGTATCCTGCGAACAGCCGACGGCGGGCTGTCCTGGAGCTATCAGTCTTTTCAAAAGAACTCATGGTTTTACGATGTTCACTTCATAAATAAAGATACCGGCTGGGCGGTCGGGTCGATCGGCCATTTCCCCTATGACGGCATAATCATAGGCACCTGTAACGGAGGGCGTAACTGGCAGATAAAAGCGTACGTCGAGAATGTGACTTTCCGAGCGCTTGTCTTCGTTGATTCCACTGACGGCTGGGCGGTCGGGAAAGCCGATCACGACACGCACCGTGGTGTAGTCTACCACACCGACGACGCGGGGCACTCATGGCATTTGCAGGATTCAACTTTGACCGGGTTGACGGCGATTGATTTCGCAGGGTACCTTTCCGGATGGGCGGTCGGGCATAACGGCCTGGTGGTTTGCTCAAAAGATACCGGCGTTCACTGGAGTTCGCAAGGCCTCGATACCGGCAGGGTTATCGATCCGGATTTGACCCTGAGAGCTGTCTCGTTCATTGATGAGAATAACGGCTGGATTGCCGGTGATCGTGGAACGATTTACACCACCCATGACGGCGGTATAACGTGGAGCGAACAAAGCTCCGAAATCAGCAGCGATCTGTCCGATCTCGTTTTCATCGATGAACGTATCGGCTGGGCAATCGGTACCGGTGGGCTGGTAATCAACACTAACGACGCCGGAGCGACCTGGGCGAAACAGGGCAGCGAAACAACCCGCAACCTGTCAGGCATAGCTTTCATCAACGCCAATCAGGGCTGGATCGTTGGTGAGAATGGTACGATTCTCAGGACCGGCTGCGGCGGCAACTGGACCAGGCCGTAGCGAAGCCCCGTCCTGTCCGGCCATGCTTCCTCGCATTCGAATTCAGCTATTATCTTGACAACACCTCACAAAATTAGTTTAATCGGCTGTTCTGCAACCCGGAGAAAGGAGCTGAATTGCCGCCCGAAGATAAGACTGAGATCAAACAGGCCGACCTCTTTGAAAAGTGTTTCAACTACATCGCTCCTCAACAGGTACGCGATCTTGGTATTTATCCGTATTTTCATCCCGTCCAGTCCGCCCCCGGAAACGAGGTCGTAATAGACGGTAAAGAGTGCATTATGATCGGCTCCAACAATTATCTTGGGCTGGTCAACCATCCCAAAGTAAAAGAAGCCGCCGCCGAAGCGGCCCGTAAGTACGGCTCGGGCTGTACCGGCTCCCGTTTTCTGAACGGTACACTTGATCTGCATATCGAACTTGAAGCCCGTCTGGCGAAATTCATGAAACGCGAAGCGGCTTTGGTTTTCTCCACCGGTTTCCAGACCAACCTCGGATCTATCTCTACTCTGGTCGGGAAAAACGATGCCGTGTTTATCGACCGTCAGGATCATGCCTGTATTGTCGACGGGGCCAGGCTTTCTTACGGCAAAACATACAAGTTCGCCCACAACGACATGGACGACTACGAGCGAGTGGTAAGAAACGTGGTGAATAATGGTCATCGTGGCGGCATGTTGGTAGTTGTCGATGGTGTTTTCTCCATGGAAGGCGATATTATCGACTTGCCCCGTCTGGTCGAAATCTCCGAGCGTTACGGTGTGCGGGTGATGGTCGATGACGCCCATTCGGTCGGTGTCCTCGGAGAAACCGGAGCCGGGACGGCGGAACATTTCGGCCTGCTTGATAAAGTCGACCTGACCATGGGTACATTTTCCAAGTCGTTCGCCTCGTTGGGCGGCTTTGTGGCCGCCGACGCGCAGGTGATAGAATATATCAAACATACCGCCCGGGCGCTGATATTCTCGGCTTCTATTCCACCTTCCAACGCGGCGGCAGTCCTGGCCGCTATGGATATCATAGAGAGCGAACCGGAACGTCGCGAACGACTCTGGAAGAACGCCAACCGGATGCGCCGGGAGTTCTCGGAGCTTGGGCTCAATGTCGGAAAAACGGCGACCCCGATTGTCCCGATCGTGATAGGTGAGGATCTCGAAGCGTTCAGCTTCTGGAAAGCTCTTTTTGACCGTGGTGTTTTCACCAACCCGGTGGTTTCTCCCGCCGTACCGCCCGGACAGGCCATGATACGCACTTCTTACACAGCCACCCACACCGATGAACACCTCGACCGGGTGGTTGAAATCGTCGCCGAAATCAGCCGCGAAAAAGGACTCATCTCGTAACCAATATGGCTACCGTCGAAATAGTGGAAGTCGAGTCGTCTGCTCTGCTGAGTGAATTCATCGACCTGCCTAATCGACTATACAAAGGTGACCCGTACTATGTCACACCGTTGAAATCGGAACGGCTCGAGTTTTTCGACCGCCAGAAAAACCCGTTTTACAAGACGGCCAAAACCAGGCTGTTTCTCGCCCGCCGCAACGGGAAGTATGAAGGCCGGATCGCCAGTTGCATCAATTTCACACACAATGAATACCACGAAGAACAGACCGGGTTTTTCGGATTTTTCGACTGCGTTGATGATTTCGAGATCGCTTCTGCACTTTTGAAAACAGCCATGATCGAGCTGAAACGTCAGGGCATGGAGCGGATGCGTGGTCCCTGCAGTTTCTCGACCAACCACGAATGCGGTTTCCTGATTGACGGGTTCGATTCTCCACCAGTCATTATGATGACCTATAACAAGCCGTATCTGCCCCGCCTCGCTGAGAAGTTCGGGCTGAAAAAGGGGATGGATCTTTTTGCCTACAAACTGACCAGGGAGAATCCTATCCCGGAGAGAGTGCTGAGAATAGTCGACAAACTACGGCAGCGTTCGGGGGTGACTATCCGCAATCTGCGCATGAAAGATTTTGCCGAAGAAGTGAAACGAATTCGCAAAATCTACAACGAAGCATGGGAGCACAACTGGGGATTCGTACCGATGAACGAAGACGAGTTCAATTATATGGCGAAAGGTCTCAGGCAGATTGTGGATCCTGACCTTTTGTTCATCGCCGAACACGAGGACCGGCCGGTCGCTTTCCTGATGGCGGTGCCGGATGTCAATCAGGCGTTGATCCACCTCAAAGGAAAACTAATGCCGACCGGGCTGTTCAAACTGCTCTGGCACACCAAGGTCCGCAACAAGATCGACGGCATCCGGGTGATGACGCTCGGCGTGATCCCGGAGTTCCGCAAACGGGGCCTTGACTCGATCCTGTATGTGGATATCTACCGGCGGGGAGTGGAGCGCGGCTACAACTGGGCCGAGCTTTCGTGGATACTTGAAACCAACGAGTTGATGCGGAGCGCTATTGAGCAAATGGGAGCCGATCTTTACAAGCGATACCGCATTGTCGAGATGCCGCTCTGATTCGCTTCACGGTTTCGCCCCTCACACAAACACTATTCTCCAGAAAAAAACGGCTTACCTGCAACGACGAACAAATCCGCCCGCTTTTTCCAGTCTGGCAATCGCCTCTTCTTTTGTACAGTCGAACTGACGCATTACGATAGCCAGTTTCACCGAGCCGCCCGCTGATTCCAGCAATTCATCGGCTGTGTCCAGATCGAGGCCCAGCAAATCCATCAGTATTTTCCGCGATCGGGCGGCCAGTTTTTCAGAGCGCGCCTGCAGGTCGACCATCAGGTTGCCGTAGGTTTTGCCCAGCAGAACCATAGCCGTGGTCGAAATCATGTTGAGAGCCATTTTCTGCGCGGTGCCGGATTTCATCCGGGTCGACCCGGTAATGACTTCAGGCCCGACCGGAAGGCAGATCGGAACATCGACCCTGACTTCAAGGCCGTGTTTGTCGTTGCAGAAGATGAACACTGTTTTGGCGCCCTTTTCCTTCGCGTATTTAAGGCCGGCCAGCGTGTAAGGTGTTCGAACCGAAGCAGCCAGTCCGATTACCAGATCGTCGGAGCTGAGAGCATGAGCGTCGAGATCGTCAACCGCCGCCTGACTGTTATCCTCCACTCCTTCCCGTGACAGCACCAGCGTTTCATAGCCTCCTGAGATAATTCCGATAATCCGGTCGGGATCGGTTCCGAACGTCGGCGGGCACTCGGCCGCATCGAGCACTCCCAGCCGTCCTGACGTCCCGGCGCCGATATAGAAAACCCGGCCACCCTGACGCAGAGTCATCGAATACAGTTCAGCCGCCCGCGCAATCTGAGGGACAGACTGCTCGACCACCAAAGCGACCTTTTTGTCTTCTGAATTGATTTTTTGAATAATCTCTTCGGCAGATAGTTGGTCGATGTCGATCGTATGCGGATTGACCTGTTCCGTGCCGAGCCGGCTTAGTTGTTCGATCAGCCTGTTATAATCCGTCATGGCGGCATTCTAAGCCCGGTTGACGAGCAGGGCAATAAAAAAGCCGGAGTGCCCGGCTTAATAGTTTCAATTGTTAAACCACCGTTACTGAATTGTTACATGCACCGAATCCCGGCCCGCAACAACAATAGTTCCGAAACGGCCTGAGATCGGTTCCTGATCGATATTGGGAACAATGTTCGAAGGCAACGGAACCGGCAGCAAGGCGGATGACTCGGCGCTGTCGGGCGAGCCGACATAGGCGTAGGCGAACAGATAATACCACCCGGTATCTACCGCGATACCATCGGACCAGCGGAATGCTTCTATCGGTACGGTTCCCTCGGAGGTCCCGGCCCAACTGCTGTACCCGGCTTCGGTGTAGGCCAGATGGCGCGATACGGCGGCGAATACATAAGCATCGGCCCCCGGTGATTCGGTCCAGTCCAGTTTGACAACATCGCCACCCGGATTAAGCCGGTTGGGCGGGTCGGAAATAGTAAGCGAAAAGGTATCGGCCATGTCTATCAGCACCGTATCCAGAAAATCCGGCAGGTCCGCCAGGATGAGATCATAGGTCCCTGCCGGGTAGGTTCCGGAAGGCTCCACAGTCAATTTGTGAACATCGGTTGAAGTATCATAGGTAAGACTTTCATTACCGATAATAACCAGACCGGAGTCGACCAGTGTATCATTGCGGGTAAAAGATAACTGAGCCCGGGTAGCCATGCGGTTCCAGTCTTCTATCAAGACTCCGCTAATCTGATAGTTGTCATTGATCCCGTCAACGATGGTGCCGGATCGGCCGTTACATCCGCTTATTGCGGCAACCATAAGCGCGATGATTACCAGTAAAGCGGGAATACTGTATTTAGAAATAGATTTTTCCATTCTGAACTATAATCGACATTTTACCGCAGAGAATTAACTATGGAATTACAGTAACGGCTGCAAGGGTTGATTTCCAGTATTTTTTATGCCTTTTCTTCCTGCCGACCCCGAAGGAGCTTCGTTTCTGCTTCCCGATAATCATAACGGTTATACCAAAAAAAACGCAAAAAAATCTGGTATTTCTTGGATCAGGAACTATATTGTAGCCGGATTGTTGGATTAGTAAGTCACTTGTGACTATAAAAGCCCAGGCGACCGGATCACAGAGCACATGATCTGACAACAGAGTCGCCTGTTTTACGCCCCCGTGCCGTTCCCCTCCCCCGGTGCGGGGCGTCTTTTTGCCCACAACTCGGGCTCCGGTTTTTTCCCTCGACAGAGACCGCCTGACTGGACATAAAACCCCCGTTTTAATAATTACCCACAGATGAACCAGTGCGTATAATTGACAATATCAAAGTCGGTAATGTAAAAACTTAGGATTCATATTGCGTGAGTTTTTCCCTCTGATCTTTTCACTGGCAGCGATCGCTGTAGCCGGGCTGGTGGAAATTATGCTTATGGCCCTGATCAACCGCCCCTGGTGGTCGCGACGCTGGGTCCGTCGAGTATCATGGGGATTGCCGTTGTTCGGTATGGTCATGGTGCTGGTTTGGGGACTCGGGCAGTATTACGCTGTCTCATGGCTGAGACTCCCCGCGGCCGGGCTGGCCGTACTGGCTTTTGTGCTGGAAGCGGCGCTTATGCTCTCCCTTCCGATTTCAGGTGTGATACATTTCATCCACTGGTTGACCGACCGCATTGTGAAAAAGAGACAGACCGCGGATCCATCCATAACCGATAACAACCGACGCGCTTTTCTCCGCATAGCGGCTGTCGGATTGCCGGCAGCTTCCGTCTCGCTCGGGCTGACCGGTTTAACTCATGCCTTCACCGAAGTCGCTGTATTTCTGAAAACTATCAGGTTCGAGAATCTCCCGGTGGGGCTCGATGGTTTACGCATACTGCATCTCAGCGACAGTCATCTCGCTAATTACGTCACCCTCGACGCCATCGAGGAAGTACTCCTTAAAGCCGAATCGTTCCAGCCGGACCTGATAGCAGTCTCCGGAGACATCGCCGACGACCTGACCATGCTTGGTGACTGTCTTAAACTGATCTCACAACTGAAACCGCGCTACGGCGTATATGCTTCACTGGGGAACCATGAATACTACCGTGGTCTTCGCCGGGTGCAGAGAATCTTTGAAGCTTCCCCGGTACCGCTGCTGGTAAACCATTCACTGGTAGTCAATGTTTCCGGTGTCGATCTTCGCATCGCCGGTATCGAGGACCCGCGTTTTGTCAGTGCCGGTGACAGGGCTTTTTTCAAACAAGCGATTGATATAATGCTGACCGAAGCCAGGACGGCCGATTTCACCCTCCTGCTCAGCCATCGTCCATTGGCGCTTGATTACGCTTCGGAAGTCGGTCTCGATCTGGTGCTGGCCGGACACACCCACGGCGGTCAGATCGGCTTCAGGCGGCATTCGTTCTTCGAGCTTTTCAATCCGGACACCTACCTGTGGGGCCATTATCAAAAAAACGACACCCATCTCTACACTTCAAGCGGCGTCGGGCACTGGTTCCCTTTCCGTCTGGGCTGTCCCGCCGAGGCGCCGGTGCTGGAGTTGACTCGCGGATAGCTCTCCGAACCTTAAAATCCCCCTATGAAACGACCCTGCGACAAATCGATTTTTTTTGATGTTTAGCGATTATTTTTCTTGCAAAAAACCTTTGAAAAATCCACTTTTACCTATGGAGATTAACGATGGGTCCCGAGACTCGTCCGCAATGTGAAACTAAGAGAGTCGAAGAACCATAAACTCACGCTAAAGGAGCAACCGATGGCAGTGAAGAAGAAGGCTGTTAAGAAGACTGCCAAGAAAGCCACCCCCAAAAAGAGGACTGCGGCCAAAAAGGCAGCGCCGAAGAAAAAAACCACCAAAAAGACTGCGGCCAAAAAGGCAACCGCCAGGAAGACCGTAAAGAAGAAAGCCACTGCGAGAAAGACTACCGCCAGAAAAACAACGGCGCGTAAGACTACCCGCAAAGCAACCACCCGGAAGACCACGGCCAAAAAGAAAGCGACCACCCGGAAAACCACAACTCGCAAGGCCGCGACCAGGAAGAAAACCACCAAGACCAAATCAAAGCGTAAACCGAACCCGGCCTTTATGCGCCCGATGACTCTGTCCGACGCCCTGGGCGCGGTGGTTGGAAAGAAGCCGATTCCGCGTACCGAAGTAACGAAAAAACTGTGGGCCTATATCAAGAAGAACGGTTTGCAGGATTCAGTCAATCGTCGCATGATCAACGCCGACGACAAACTGAAGAAGGTTTTCGGCGGCAAGAAAAAGGTCTCGATGTTTGAGATGACCAAGCTGGTCTCCAAACATATGGAATAACATCTCGGACCAACATCTGTGCGTTACAAGGCCGGAGTTCTCTCCGGCCTTTTTGTTTTGACTATATCATGTCTGCCCCGACCCGGCATTCAGTCATAAAGCTGAAGTCTGGATTCCGGGTCAGGCCCGGAATGACCCGGCAATAAGAACACTGCTGACATCGTTAAACTTCTTCTTGCCGGACTTGGCCCGGCATCCAGTTCTACTTCGTGTCATGCTGAACCTGATTCAGCATCCGGAAAATATATGCACATGGATTTCGGGTCATCCATGGAATAACGAAAACCAAAAGACGGAATGATATCAGTCGGCCTGGTGATAGCAGGGCGACGTCTCACCCAATAGAAACGGCCCCTGGGAGGGGGCCGGATTCATAGGAGGAATAGGTTGGGAAATCTATGTTAAAGAGAGTTTTGACGCGCCTGGTGCGCTCTCTTTTGTCTCTCGCTTCCTTATACGAAGCAGACAATAATAAGTTTCCACAAACGCAAAAGTTGCGGCTGAAGCTCGGATACAGGCCTGCGCCCGGCATGATACAGCTCTCGGTATGACATACTACAGACGGTGAAAGGCCAAAACATGGAACTATGTATTGACACTGTTCAGCTTGATATGTAAGATATGACAGATGTATCCACAAGATCGTGATAGTTGGACAATTACGCTCTCGTTCTATACGCGACTAAAACTTATGAGAGCTACACAATCAGAATAACGCGACGGTAAAAAATGACCCTGTCAGATGCTGAGATAAACAGAATTTCGGAGATTGTCGCCGGTCAGTCCGGCGTCAAACTTGACGCTAGGGCTTTGCGCCGGGTGATCGATCGGGTAGTTGACCAGCTGAATGCCCAGCGCGGCAATCCGGAGGTCGAAGGGGCCACCTGCGAAGTCAGCAGTGAAAAATCCGCAAAGACCGGTATCGATGAAGCCCGTCAGGCCATGCTTGCAAAACCTTCTGCAACCGGCGCTGAGACAGCCGCCAGCAAAAACACCAAACCGGGCGACCCACAGCCGTCGGCGGAATCTTCCGTCGGCGGCCTCTATGAACAGATAGAGAAGAGTGACAAAACCCGTGTGATAATCGCCGCCTTCGGCAAAGACCGTCCCGGGGTCGGGGCTGCTTTGACGGCGGTGCTGGCCGAACACAACTGCAGTATCGAGGATATTTCGCAGACACTGCTTCAGGATTTCTTTTCGATGATCATGATTGTCAATATCGACGGTTGCACGGTCGATTTCGCTACCCTGGTCGAACGCCTGAAGGCGACTGAAACAAAGCTCGGCATGAAGGTCTATGTCATGCACGAGGATACCTTCAGGTATATGCACAGGATATGACACCCTTATGCCCTTCGACCCTAACGAAATAATCGAAACCATCCACATGACCGAGGTGCAGCACCTCGATATAAGAACTGTTACCCTCGGTGTCTCGTTACGTGACTGCGCCCACCCCGATCCGGCTAAACTAACGGCCAATATCCGCGAGAAACTGCTGAAGACAGGCGAGCATCATGTCAGGACGGTCGAGACAGTATCGAACGAGTACGGTATTCCGATCGCCAACAAACGCCTCGCGGTCTCGCCGATTGCGATTATAGCCGACGGTCACAACCATGAGACGTTTATCGAAATCGCGCGGACGCTGGACGAATGCGCCGCTGAGCTGGGGGTCGATTATCTCGGCGGTTTCTCGGCCCTGGTACAGAAAGGTATGACCTTCGGCGATATTGCCATGATCGAAAGTATCGCCGACGCTCTTTCCAGTACAACTAGAGTCTGCTCATCGGTGAATGTCGCCTCGACCCGGGCGGGGATAAACATGGACGCTATCGGCAAAGTTGCGCATGTTATCAAAGACCTCGCCGAAAAGACCGAAGAAGCGATCGGCTGCTGCAAGTTTGTCGTATTCGCCAACTGTGTCGAAGACAATCCGTTTATCGCCGGGGCTTTCCACGGCATGTCGGAGCCGGATAAAGTGATCAATGTCGGCATCTCGGGACCTGGCGTGGTCCTTGCGGCGATCAGGAAGGCGGGCCGGGCCGACTTGGGCGTCCTTGCCGAAGTAATCAAACGTACCGCGTTCAAGGTTACCCGCATGGGGGAGATGGTGGGCCGCAAGGTGTCCGAGCTGCTCGGCATACCGTTTGGAATCGTGGATTTGTCACTTGCCCCCACTCCGGCTGAAGGCGACTCGGTGGCTGATATCCTCGAAGCAATGGGCCTTGAACGATGCGGCTGTCCCGGCACAACGGCCGCCCTGATGATGCTCAACGACGCGGTCAAGAAAGGCGGCCTGATGGCGTCATCGTATGTCGGCGGTCTGTCCGGCGCGTTCATACCGGTCTCGGAGGATGCCGGAATGATTCGCGCGGTGGAGGCTGGCGCGATCTCGCTGGAAAAACTGGAGGCGATGTCATCGGTTTGTTCGGTCGGCCTTGATATGGTGGCGGTGCCGGGTGACACTCCGGCTGAGACTATTGCCGGAATAATTGCCGATGAAGCGGCTATCGGTGTGGTCAACAACAAAACAACGGCGGTACGAATCATACCGGTACCGGGCAAGATGATCGGTCAGTCGGCGGAGTACGGCGGCCTGCTGGGTACCGCGCCGATAATGCCGGTGTCGCGGTTTTCATCGAAGCGGTTTATTCTGCGCGGTGGTCGTATTCCGGCCCCTTCGACCGGGCTTAATAACTGACATTTTCCCAACTCTCAGGCTGAAAGCGAAAGCCGTTTGCCTTTGACTCCATAAATACCTACCTTGCCCTTCATGTTTACCAAAGGGCAATCATCAAATACAAACCGGAGATAAAATGACACCCTCAAAGTTTTCCTTCAACCCCAAAACATTGCTCGGCCTTCTTATCCTTGGCGCTATAATCGTGGCCGTTTCCTGCTCCACCGGCGGCGGCGGCAAAATGACAACCGGCCAGGCAACTCAGGTAGTCGACAGCGCCCATGCCGCTTACAAGGCCTCCGACTGGGAGACATACGCCAGGTGGATGCACCCGGAAGGGCTGGCCCGTTACGAATCGATTCTGCGTCCGATGGTTGAAACAGTAATCAAGGTCGATTCCTCAGGCGAGGTGGCCGATTCGTTCACCTGGCTGGGACAGGAACTGAACACCGAAGAGTTTATGAACATGACGCCGGCTGAGTTTTTCTCGTTCTCCATGAATGAAATCATCGCCGCGGTGCCGACGCTGAAGCAGGCAATGGGCAGCAGTGACCTTGAAGTACTGGGGGAAATACCCGAGGGGGACTCTTTGATGCACGTGGTTGTACGTACCACCGCCGAGGCAATGGGTATCGGCATGTCGGAAGTATCGGTGCTGACCGCCAAGGAGTACGAAGGTTCATATCGTCTGTTGCTGTCCGGACAGCTCGAGGGACTGATAACAGCCATTGCGCAGAATATCCAGCGCCGGTTTGGGTGAAGGGAACCATACGTCCCTGTATTCAGCCACCTCTCCCGATGGTTGCTAAAAAACCTTTACTCTTCTGTTGTGTAACGCAGGCAGGGTTAATCAGCAAGCTTCCCTGTAAGGTGAATGAAAAATGAGTACCGCTCCCCGGCTCGCCGCTACTGTCTACCGAGGTAACACAATAGAGGCGTTGCACTACGCTTCAATTGCGGTAGTGGACACAACCGGCAAGCTCACTCATTATCTCGGTGATCCTGAGATGGTCAGCATGACCCGGTCATGTATCAAACCGTTTCAGCTTCTGCCGCTGGTCGTCTCAGGCGCGGCCGAC
>JAJRTA010000013.1 GCA_024278515.1 Candidatus Zixiibacteriota bacterium | reverse complement strand
GCCGGAAGCTCGCGGCGGAGCCTCTAAAGCGGATGTCGTGGTGTCCACCAATGAGATCTACTATCCCAAGGCATTGCAACTCGATCTGCTTTTGTGTATGACTCAGGAGTCGGTTGACAAGTACTACCCAGACCTGCATAAAGATGGTGTGTTGATCGTGGACAGCGGTCTGGTCAAAAATGTCCCCACCGATGATTACTACGGGCTGCCGTTTACTCAGATCGCCCGGGAGCAGGCCGGTCATATCATGGTGGCCAACGTTGTCGCGCTTGGAGCGATTGCAGCTTTGACCGGACTGGTTGACAAAGAAGACCTGACCCAGGCGGTTCTCAATCGGGCCCCCCGAGGTACTGAGGACAAGAACCGCAAGGCGGTGGAACTGGGTTACGCGGAGGCGCTCAAGGTCAAAAAACAACCGCAACGAAGAGAAGGAAACGGAAAAACATGAGCAAGACTCTTTTGATAATCAAACCGGATGCCACCGGTCGAAATCTTATCGGTCATATTATTTCACGGCTGGAGAAGGCCGGATTCCGGATATCGGCCATGATAATGACCGCCCTGACCGAAGAGCAGGCGCGCAGGTTTTACGCTGTCCATGAAGGAAAGCCGTTTCTTGATGATCTGGTAAAGTTCATGACCTCGGACCGGGTGGTTCCGATGGTGCTTGAGAAAGAAAACGCGGTCGAAGATTTGCGCACGTTAATCGGCGCCACCAATCCGGCCAACGCCGCCTGCGGGACGATTCGTCAGGAGATCGCTCTCGATGTCCAGTGCAATTCGGTTCATGCTTCCGATTCGGAGGAAAACGCCGCCAAAGAGATAGCGTTCTTCTTCGAGTCCTGACCTGCCTGTCCGAATGACGGCAGATCACGTACCGACGATGGTGCGTGAGAGGTAACATCCATGGTCACCCTGAGCGGACAGCTACAGGGTGACTTTGTTTTGAACGGCACATAGTGAACATCCTCGTTTACTGAAAACCAGCACACAGGGGCATACGCCGATCACTCTGATCGGGTTTGTTGAAAAAGTTTCTTTATTCTGTTGTGCTGGGTTCTGCGAATTCGCGCCGACGAATTCGTGTGACCCAACGCTATTGTCCGATATGGATTATTGTGCCGGGTCTCAAACGCACTTCCTGTGTGTTCAAAACCCGGCCAACATAAGCAGGTTTTTTCAACAAGCCCTTTCGGGTGGGAATTAGTCACCAAAATACGCGGATTCGTCGCATTCGGACGGGAATTCGTCACATAACAGCCCTGATTCGTCGCAATACAGCCCGAATTCGTCGCTGAGCCGTTTTTTGAGTGGTTTTGATACGATTGACCGTTTGCTGAGCTTTCGCATTCGACTCGCATTGCATTTTATTATGTTGCACGACAATCACATCCTAAAAAAACAGCTGTTCCCCTGCTCGTTTGGCATGATGGTTACTTCCAGTAATTGCAAGCAATGGAAAAATGTGATTTCCTGCCAAGCATAAGAAGTTGATATGAATTTGAACTGGATGGATCTGACCATGAACTTGGTCATACCGAGTAAGGACAAAATCAGTATCCCTGTCCTATACGGGATATTGGTGGTGCTTCTGGTTCTTTCATCTGTGATCACTTTCAACACAGAAGTAGACGCTGAACTTGACAGTCTTAAGGCTGTTGATGGTTCTTTCATGAGTTCAGAAACCACTGTAAAAGGTGTTATTGCCTTTGCGAAGCTTCTTCTGCTCATGAACCCTTTGGCTGTTTCAATGTTCGGCCTGTGCCTTTCGAGCTTATTATTCAAAGATGAGGAACCTCGGTATGCTGACATGCTATCGATTGTGTTGCGTGGGGAAATTGTAGCGGCAGTCGGGATGGTCTTGATAGCCCCACTGATAGCATTCACACACAATGTGCATGTTTCGTTCACTCTTACCCCACTGATGCTAAAACTTGGTTGCAAACCATCCGGCGGCCTGTTTTTTCTGCTGTCTCGCTTGAATCTGTTTTTCATTCTGGAGGTCGTGGTGGTTGGTCTGGGCCTTTCGAGATTCTATAATTGTTCTACCAGAAAAGGGCTGTTCGTAGCAGTAATGTCTGTTGGTTTTTTTACAATTTTGCTGGTGCTGATAAGACTACTTTAGCAAAGAGGAAATCGTCATGAACAACTGGGATTCTACCAGACGGTTTTTCGAGTATTCCGGGATGTTCTTCGTGGGAGTAGTTATACCGGCCTCGGCAGCAGTATATATCTTTGTCGTTCGACCCGTCCTTGCAATTAAGGAGAAATCAACAAAAGATAAAATCCAGACGACGACAGTTTCACGTTACTACAAAGATCGTGTTGCCGGCTCGGCTGATGCACTCAACGATCTTGTCGATTATCTACGCGACTCCCTGATCAAAGAACATGTTTTTGCGCCGGGGCTTCCTGAAAGTTCGATTCTCCTTCAGCGAACAGGCGATTTCGTCTCGGTGATTATTCAGTTCAACATTGATTGTGGATGCCCGATGGAGGGCAACCGGTTTGATGCCTTGTGCTTTGTAATTGACTGGTACACCGGTGAGCCTGCGGTCACACAAAGTTTTAGCCGGAAGGGTATCCCGCGTGATCTGTCTCTGATTGACATATATTCCACGGTCGGTACAAAATGATCATAAGGACCTGACAAAGGAGGTGGAACAGAACCGATCTTAAAACTGGACATAGACAGGTACGAATTATTAGTTTTGTTGAGGAGGTAGAATGCTTAAGAAATTGATCACCATTGCATGCCTGGTAATACTGGTGTTAAGCATTTCAAGCGTGGCCCTTGTTGGTACCGGTTACGCCGGCAGTACGCCGCAATTTGCTCCTGACTTCAGATGTAATTTCGATTACTGCGGAACACAGAACTGTGTCATAATGATGCTGGTGTCCTGCGTCCGGGGCTGGCTAGTATACGCATAACTCCAACCACGATATCAAGAGAGAGTGATCTCACTCTCTCTTTAATTATGGAACTATAAAGAAGGTCAAATGCTCGGAGAGTATAGACCAAATAACGTAGTATTGTCGCTTTACGAACGGAAGAGGAGATACCAGACTAACACATTGTTGGCAACAGGTATCTTGCTGCTTCTGTCTGTGTTGACCGGTATCTACATTTCCGCTCTTTCCGGACCGGACAAAACCTTCTCTGATCGGTCTATGACGACCTTTGGTTCCGTTCAACATAGCACCGGGAGCGATGAGACAACAACAAGCAACAAAGGGGTTACAAAACCTGTTGATTTCAGACCGGCCAGATATCAACAACACGAGGGGTTCGCCGGCTTAAGAGGTTATCGGGTGGCAAGGAACGAACTTACCACTGTCAACACTCCTCAGAAACCGGAAGAGCAGGTGCCGGATCTTCCTATTTCGTTCTATGCTGATTTCATCGATGAACCGTTTACGGACTTGTACATAGATGACAGCTATGACGACGGACTGCCGGGTTCCCCATCTCTGTTCGACATTGAGTCCCCACGCGTTCGCTCGCATAGGTTAAGAAGTTCTTTGTCCGGATACGGGGATACTCGTATCGAACTTGGAGAGAGAGACCGCCCTCCCATTCTAAGACTCCAACCCGTCAGATATCCGAAAAAGGGCTGGTATGTCAACGGCTTAGTGACAATGGTCCTCACGATAGATGCTAATGGAAACATAAGAGAGTACCGGGTCGTGAACGAAGATCCTGAAGGTTTTGGGTTTGCGCAAGCATTAAAAGAGGCGCTAAACGAAAGCTCCTTCTTCCCTCCGATTGTCAACGGCAAAAAGCTGGGGATCAGGTATAAATTCACTTATGAGTTTTGCTGGGAGTGTCCGCAGAAACCGGATATTATAGTCACAAAAGGTGATCTTATAGTTAACCCCACCTCAAGTAACTAAGTTTTCAACTCGCATTGGCATCATAAGACTTCTTCGCGACGCAAAACCGCCGAATTACGTCACCAAAATACGCGGATTCGTCGCATTCGGACGGGAATTCGTCACATAACAGCCCTGATTCGTCGCATTCTGGTCGATATTCGTCGCAATACAGCCCGAATTCGTCGCTGAGCCGTTTTTTGAGTGGTTTTGATACGATTGACCGTTTGCTGAGCTTTCGCATTCGACTCGCATTGCATTTTATTGTGTTGCACGACAATCACATCCCAAAAAAACAGCTGCCTCTGCGTTTGTTTGGCATGGTAGTTGTATTACACTTTTCGAACAGCGGGTTTAGTTCCCAACCCTCTGCCGCACATAGTTTGGTGTGCCCAGTAGCCGGGTGCGGGGTCGGGTGAAGTCAAGGGTCAAGACACCCGCCCCGCCCGGCTGAAAAAAAGAAAGGAGGTGAAATAAATTGAAAATGTTCTTTGCGGGATTTTCCCCGGGAACATATCCTGATTACTGCTAACGCGAATTGAATCAAAGGGTTAGTGTTTTTGGGAGTGAAGTGTTGTTTATTGAAAATGCGGGAACTCCGTTCTGTTTTTCTTGACAAAATGGAATCAACTTAACAAAATGGACACGTAAATTTATTTTATCATGTTTACCTTGGGTAAAAAGGAGAGAGGTCATGTTACTTTCGGGGAAGGCTGTAGGTTTGGGCCTGCTGGTTTTGGCCTTTGCCTCTGTTTTGATGATTATGGGAGGGTGCGCCGAAGCTCCCATAGGTTCGTCATCGAAAGCACCGGCGGATTATGTCGTCTACTTTCACAGTATGGTAGGCAACAGGATGATTTATTTGTATCGTCCATACACTCAGCAACTGGACTCCGCCAGTCTGCAGTTTGATATTCAGGGTTACGACTTCTTCAAAGGTGTCACGCTGTCGGCTGACGGCAGCCTGCTTTATATGCCGTTTGAGGATACGATTGTCGTATTCGACAGCGACTCACTGACAGTAGTTGATGAGTTGCCGTATGATGCTTCATCGCTGGTTTCTGTATCTCCGGCAGATAACTATATCGCGTTTACATCCGAGGGGCTTTACGTATTGAACAGCGCCGACCATACAGTGGCGTACCGGGATACCCTGGCTGTGACAGCGCCGGTGTTTTCGGATGACGGACTGCATCTTTATGGATATGTAGAGTCTGCAAGTCCGCCCTTCGACAGATATATCTATGCGCTGGATTTATCCGTATCGCCGCCCGACGTACAATTGTATCCGGCACCGGGTCGAATTCGACAGATACTTCCGTCGGCTGATGATTCGATATTCTACTTGTACGGGCAGGCGGGGTCGTTTGGTATTTACGATCCGGCCGGGGATACTATGCTCTTCAGCCATACGATGACGGGAAGAAACGGATACATGGCCAGGACAAATGATGACCGTCTGGTTTTCTACGGCAGTCCTCCATCGGTTCTGCCGCCCGATCCGGGGTCATCAGCAGTAGTCAGAATCGATGCTGTCAACAACCGACTGGATGAAATTGTGGATACAAGGAATGTCGTTGGCGGTTTGCCGGCATGGTTCGGCGTCGGAGCTATGGCTGTGACTCCGGACGACAAGTATCTTGTTATGCTGGACGCTCCCGGAGCGCATCAACTGCTGTTGTATGATATTGAGAACGGCTTGTTCGTGGATTATATTGATTTCGGTGATCAGGTCGAACTGACTAATCTGGATATAAGGGCAGCGTCTGAGTAAATAATCTTTATTATTTAAGGGGGAAGTAACATGGGACGCGTTACTTCAACGGCACTAATAGTATTTTGTGCCTTGATTGCCTGTTCATCCTTCTCAGCAGGGTTACCATCCCACTTTTTCATAGGCAATGACACTATTTCGATGCAAATCGACTCGACCCGTGTAGTGCTTAAGCTGGATCCCGGTCTGGGAGCAGTTGACACGGATACTATACTGCACTTAGTGAGTGGGGTTATAGAGGTTTTCGATGACAACAATGCAGTAGACTCTTTTGTCGTATGTAGAATTTCTGATCAGGACAATTATACAAGATTCATGGATTTTCTGAAATCACATGAAGCCATCTATCTTGCCGAGCCCTATTACCGAAGCACACACGGATCACCCCTCTTGGTAGGGTCGCGATTTGTGACTGCATTTGAAACAAATGTGGAGTTACCCACGATTGACAGTATCAACAACGCCAACGGAGTCATAATTGACCATGAGCTTTACTTTATGGACAATATCTACCTCTTGAGAAACACCGATCAATCCGGAATGACGCTTCTGGAGGTTGCCAATATGTATCATGGTTTAGATGCAACCAGATACGCCCATCCTGATTTCAAGATCATCACATTGATGGACACAGTAAAACTCTTCGATTACTACAGCCAATATCAGCCTCATCTGAAGAAAGTCATCGGTCAGTTCAACAATGGATCAGTTTGGGATTTCGCTGGGTTGACTCGGCCTGTTATCGTTTCAGTGCTTGATGATGGTGTAGAAGGGTGGTCTCACGATGATTTACACTGGCCTAGGGTGCTGGTAGGATACGACGTTGCCGATAACGATATCGATGCTTCTCCGCCCCCATATGGCTTTCATGGAATGGGTTGCGCCGGTATTATCGGTGCTTCCAACACTACTGACAGTGTCGCTGGATTGGGCGATTCCACAGGGATGTTTTCGATGAATCCAAACTGCAATATTCTGCCGGTGAAAATTGTCGAGAATGGTCAGGAAGGGATTTATTTCAGTGATGCTGCCGAAGGAATATCGTGGGCATGGCGAAACGGGGCTGAAGTTATCTCCATGAGCTGGGGATGGAATTCACTTGATGTACCGCCGCCTGAAGAAGTTCTCGAGGCGATTGATTCTGCGTTCAATCTGGGCCGTAACGGGCTGGGTTGCGTTTTGGTTGCCGCTTCCGGGAATTCGGCGGCGGTAGGTCAGCCGGGTGTTCGATACCCAGCAGCCATGAATCAATGTCTTGCCGTCGGTGCAATCCGGCTCGATGATTATCGCTTCGCATACAGCTGTTATGGTAATAGCCTTGACCTTGTGGCGCCGTCTGGAGAAACTTGTCTCCAGGGGGATGTCTGGACTCTTGATCGGGCCGGTGGATTTGGCGCAAATCCTTACCTCGACACTGTCTGTGATTCTATCCCTATCGGAGCCTGGGATTGCCCTGAAGTCGGATACGGCAACAACGGCGACTATAATTGTCATTTCGGAGGCACATCAGCCGCTTGTCCGGTTGTCTCAGGTGCGGCCAGTTTATTACTATCTGTCGATTCAACACTCTCCGCAACTCAAATATACAATGTTCTTTGTAGCTCAGCTGTTTCCAACCTCTCATGGGGAAGTCTGCCGAATACACCAGATGTCGAGTACGGCTACGGGCGGGTTGATGCTTTCCGAGCTGTATTATCAATCTTGCGCGGCAATATCGACAATAGCGATGACCTGCAGATTGATATCTCCGACCTAGTCTATTTGGTTGACTACATGTATACGAACGGGCCCACCCCCTTCCCTGATAAACTCCTTGCTGACTGCAATTGTGACGGGCAGGTCGATATAGCTGATGAAGTTTATCTTGTGGACTACATGTTTACT
>JAJRTA010000206.1 GCA_024278515.1 Candidatus Zixiibacteriota bacterium | reverse complement strand
TATTTCCGTACAAAGAGCAGACAAGTTCGGGCGCCGTATGACGGGGGCGATTATGCTTGCTCGTGTGATCGGTTCCCGATAGATTGAACGCGAATATGGATAAGCTTGAGCCTGGTATAGTTGTAGCAACACGCGGTAAATTTTTTGACGTTCGCACCGAGGATGGGAGGCGGATATCATGCGAAGTGCGTCAGAAAGTAAAAAAAGAGACAGTCGCCACCACACCGGTGGCGGTCGGAGACGATGTGCTGTTCAACCGCATCGATGAGAGTTCCGGAGTGATAGAGAAAGTTCTCAGGCGACGGACTTCTTTTGGCCGCCCGGCCAAAGGAGAAGAAGGGAAACTTCAGGTGATAGCGGCCAATCTCGAACAGTTGGCCGTAGTCGTATCCGTGAAATCACCGAAATTCAAGACCGGCCTGATCGATCGGTTTCTGGTTGCCGCACGGGTCGGCCTGCTTGAGCCGATAATCGTCATCAACAAGATCGACCTCGGATGGTCGCAGGAACTGACCGAAGCGGTCTCCGTGTACCGGCAGATAGGTATCCCGGTGTTCCCTTTGTCGGCTGTGACCGGTGAGGGTTTTGGTGATTTCAGGCACTACCTGCGCAACCGTAGGACCCTGTTTGCCGGACATTCGGGGGTCGGCAAATCGACGCTGCTGAACTATCTCCTGCCCGGTCTGAATTTGAAAACAAAGGAAGTATCCACATACTCCGACCGGGGCACTCATGCCACCACCAATATTGAACTTTATGAACTGACCGAAGGTGGTTTTGTGGTCGATTCACCCGGGTTGAAGGTAATGGGACTGTGGGAGATCGAAAGAGATCAGTTGCCGTTTTATTTTCCGGAGTTCGAAAAGTTCATGCCGGATTGCCGGTTTCAGCCCTGCAGCCACACTCACGAGCCGGATTGCGCCGTAAAAAAGGGGGTGGAAGACGGTATAATCGCGAGGTTTCGTTATGAAAACTATGTTGCGATCGGCGAAAGCCTGTGATACCGTCAGTAGCGGTAACTCATCCATTCGGACCGACTTACCGATATAACAGAGTAGTATGGCTTCTAAAAACATAGAATTTCGTGTCGGCGTTATTATCCTGATCGGCATTATTATCCTGGCCGGGTCGCTTTACTGGCTTCAGGGTTACCGCCTGAAACAGGACTCCCAGGTTCTGCGGGTGTTTTTTGACGATGTCGGCACTCTGGCGGCCGGTGACCGGGTGACCGTGTCCGGAGTGCGAAAGGGGAAAGTCGATCATCTGCGTCTTACTCCGCACGGAGTTGAAGTGGAGTTGTGGCTGAGCAACGATGTGGTGCTCAAGAAAGACGCGCAGATCGTGATCAAAAACCTGGGGTTGATGGGGGAGCGTTTTGTGGCTATCCAGCCGGGTCATTCCGAGGAACTTTTTGACCTCAGCCAACCGGCCAGAGGGCTTTATGATACCGGCTTGCCTGAAGTCATGGGGCTGATGGGCGAAATGATCACCGAATTGCGCAATCTGGTGGTCTCTTTCAAGCGAACGGTCGGGTCGGATTCTTCGCTGGCTTTGTTCTCAAGCAGCCTCGAGACTCTGCAGCAGGTATCGGCGTCGCTGGCCGATTACATGGAACGAAACGAGTCCAAACTGGACCGCACCGCCGACAATTTTCTGGCGGCATCGAGAGAACTCAACCAGATGCTCAGGGCTAATCGTGGTTATTTTGACTCCACATTGCAGCGAGCCGACCGTGTCACGATCACCCTGGAGCAGATGGTCAGCCGGCTGGATACTTTGTCTATATCGGCGCGGGAATTTGCCGACAATCTCAACAACCCGGACGGCACGCTGCAACTGCTTCTGGAAGATCGGCGGCTGTATGATGATCTTCGCCGAACTGCCGACAATATTGATGATTTGATTAACGATATACGCGCCAACCCGCGTAAGTACATAAATTTCACGATGGAGATATTCTGAGTTTATGGCCAAATTTCGTTTAGCTCTCGGTTTGCACAACCATCAGCCGGTCGGTAATTTCGAGGCGGTTTTTGAGGAAGCTCACCAGAAAGCATATTTGCCGTTCATAAAGCTGGCCGGTGAACATCCGACAATCCGCTTTTCACTGCACCAGTCCGGTATTCTCTGGCGGTGGCAGAAACTGGCCCATGCCGATTATTTCCAGATGGTCGGAAAGATGGTTGACTCCGGCCAGATCGAACTGATGACCGGCGGTTTTTACGAACCTATCCTGATCGCTATACCGGAGCGGGATGCTCTTGGCCAGATCAAAGAGCTTAGCCGTTATCTCAACGAACATTTCGAAATTGCTCCTGCCGGCCTCTGGTTGACAGAGCGGATCTGGGAGCCGCATCTGCCTAAGCTCTTGTCGAAAGCCGGGGTTTCATTTTTACCCATCGACGACACCCATTTTCTGTATGCCGGGTTTGAACCGAATCAACTGACCGGGCCATATATTACCGAGAACGAGGGTTACAAAGTAACGTTGTTGCCGATTCAAAAGCGGCTCCGCTACCTGATTCCGTTCGGAACGGTGGAAGAAGTAATCAAAGAACTCAAACAGCAGGCGGAGCGTAACTCTTCCGGGCTGGCCGTGTATGCGGATGACGGTGAGAAATTCGGCGTCTGGCCGAAGACGTATGCCCATTGTTACGAAGAGGAGTGGCTCAAGCGGTTGTTCGAGGAGTTCGAGAAAAACTCGGACTGGCTGGAAGTCATAACTCTTGGTCAGGCGGCCGCTCTGCCGCCGGTGGGGAGAGCTTACCTGCCGACCGCCTCGTACTCCGAGATGCTGCACTGGGCGCTGCCGTCAACCGGTTATATCGAATACGAACGGTTCGAGAGCTGGCTCTATGATCACAGTCAGCTTGAACGGTATGGACGCTTCGTTCGTGGCGGCCATTGGCGCGGGTTTCTGTCGAAGTACGAAGAATCCAATCTGATGCACAAAAAGATGCTGTCGGTTTCAATCAAACTGGCCGAGTACGAAGCCACCAATCCGGCCCCCAGTGATGAAGCGGACCGCGCCCGTGACCGTCTCTATGCCGGTCAATGCAACTGTCCGTACTGGCATGGTGTGTTCGGCGGGCTGTATCTGCCGCATATCAGACAGGCGGTTTATGAGTCCCTGATCGAAGCGGATAGCCTGCTCGATCAGCTCCTTGAAAACCACGGCACAAGTTTTGAAATTCGCGACTACGACGCTGACGGTCATGATGAAATAATAGTACAGTCCGAAGCCTTTACTGCCGTATGCAAACCTAACCGGGGCGGCACCCTGTTGGATCTTTCGCTCAATAAACACAAGTTCAACATCACCGACACACTGACCCGCAGACGCGAAGGGTACCATCTCAAACTTGACAAGGCAATTACCAGGGCGACCGAAAACAACACCGCATCGATTCATGATTTGGTCATGGCCAAGGAAGACGGCCTGAAAAATTTCCTCATCGATGACTGGTATCTTAAACGCTGTTTTATAGATCATTTCCTGACCGACGATGTCGGGTTCGATAAGTTCCTGGCCGGGAAATACGGCGAGGAAGGAGATTTTATTCTTGAGCCATACCACGCCGAGATCTATAAAGACCGCAATACTATTCTCATGTCACGCGAGGGGCATCTCTGGCGGCCATTGACCGTGGTACCGGTCCTTATCGAGAAACGTTATGTATTCCGACCGGAGAACGATCAGATAGAAGTACGCTATCAGTTATCGACACGGGCTCAGCAACCTGTATCGGTGACCTTTGCTGTCGAGAATAACTTCACTTTCCAGGCCGGTCATGCCGAAGACCGCGTGATTCTCATCAACCGCAGGCAAAATGTGAACTCATACCTTGATTCCACCGGACGGTATGAGCAGGAAAACCGGTGGGCGATGACCGATCAGTACCGGTCACTGGCGGTGGCGCTGGATTCCGATGTGAAAGCCGAACTCTGGCACGCGCCAATTTTTACGGTGTCGTTGTCGGAAGGCGGATTTGAAAGGGTTTACCAGGGAACTACCTTTGTCAATGTCTACCGGTTAAAACTTACCGCGGAGCCGACCGAAATCAATCTCACCCTTTATGCCGGTGATCTCAAGTCGTTTTTGAACGACCCCAAAGCGGTATCCGTGGCTAAATCTTAACTCATATCTTTTTTGTTGGAACCGAGCAGGGCGACGGTACCGAAGAAGATCCAGGGAATTGCGACCAACAGAAGATAGATAAGCTCTTTTGTTTCCATCATTTCGTATCTCCTTCTCCACAATTCCCGAAGCAGATTCAGTGCCGCCCGGCGACTTGTTGTATTCGATTGTCGGACAATTTGTTAGGTGGTGCTGTAGAGCAGGGGGGCGGTAAAAACGAGAAATAATTGCATATCTTTTGCGGATCGTTTTCCTGTAGTTTCACCCGGCCGGGGAAAAGTAATAGTCTCCTTCTCTCGGTGTTATACCGTAAAAATATCTCTTAGCAAATCGGTTGACAGTCTCAGTCAGTCGCTCTATCGTAAGGTATGAAACGTGTAGTCTTTCTGTTGACAGCAATCATTCTGCTATACCTCGCGTCATCGCTGACCATCAAAGCGGTATATGGGCCATCGTATATGTTCCCACCGAGCGAAGATTACTGGATGCCGGACGGGACCGGGGGCTGGGTTCAGCATGGTGAACCTTCTGCTCCTCAACCGGAGGTGCCCAGCGTGAACGTACCGCTTCCGGTTCAGTATCTGCCGATTTTTCTCCCGGCGCTGCTTCTGGCATTATTCATGTTCGGCCCTCTCTCGAAAAAAATCGAAACCGCCGACCCGGAAAACAGGGATGCGGGCGGTAACGATAATGAAACCGACTCATAAAAACCAGCCACCTGACCCCGGGATGAACTTCTCCGAATTAATCAGCCTGCCCAACCTGATCAGTCTGTCGCGAGTGGTGATAATTCCACCGCTGGCCTGGTTTATCAGCCGCGATGATCTGAGCTCTCTTTTGATCTCGGGGGGATTGGTGATTCTGGCCGGACTCAGCGACGGCCTCGATGGTTATCTGGCTCGACGCATGAACAAAATAAGCCGTCTGGGCATAGTTCTGGACCCGATAGCCGACAAGCTGTTCGCCGCCGCCCTGGTTATTATTCTGATTATTTACCGGGATTTTACGATCTGGCTGGCTGCGGTTATTATCGGCCGTGACCTGTTGATTATGACAGCAGGGGCTTTGCTGATGCGAGGAAGAGATATTGCTCTGCCGTCGAACCTGACCGGTAAATATGCTTTCTCGGCGGTGGCTTTCCTGCTTGGCGCCTATGTTATCCGGTTTGAGTTCGGTATAGAACTGTTTACCCGGCTCTCGGTAATCCTGTTGACAGCGTCCGCTTTCAACTATGCGGTGGTGATGATCCGCGTAGCCCGGGGAAAGCAACCGAAGCGCTTTCATGACCGGCCAGTATATTTTTGGACACGGGCCCTGGCAACTGTCGCTGTGTGTGCTACAACGTCTTACAAGCTGATTCTGTACATTATGTCTTTGCTGTCCGAAACGGGCTGATCCGGAATCCTGTATCGTACGGTCAACTCTCGGTTTCTTCTTCTTTCAACAGCCCCAGTCTTTGCAGTCTCAGCTTGATCGCCCCCCGCCGGCGCTTGAGGACTCTGGCGATTTCGTTCATATTCTTGCCGGCGAGAAACAGCTCAGCCAGTTGTTGTTCTTCTTCCTCACTCCATTTCATGAAAGCTCTCGGGTGTTCCTCTCGAAGTTTGGTCACATTGTGAATACGGCCGCCGGAAGCTGCAACATGGATCGAGCCGTTGACCACGATAGTATGCTCAGGCGTTACGAAATTATCTATCAGCTCTTTGGCCAGTTTAGCTGACACCATGATGTCGGCCAGAGTTAACCGACTGTCGGACAACAAAATCTGATAGTATGACAACCCGCGGGCGATCATGTCCAGAATATCGGTTACTTTCACTTCGGTATCACGAATCAGAATTGATTGCTCCATTTTTACAACCCCTGATCAGGTTTATCTTTTTACCGCGCCTAAGGTAATAAGAAGGAGTGACAGATTCCGTCAGTGGAAAATCGAGGTATAAAATAAAATCGGCAATTCGACCATGAGTTCATCATGGATGCAACATGACCGATCCGGCCCTGCGAATGTTTCAGCCCGTCACAATGTTATCGAATCAGTTCTGCATCAGGGGCTTCAACAGCAAACGATTGACTTTACGTTCGACCTCTGTTATTGTCCGTATGACAGGATTGATAAATATGAACGAACCCGGACCTGACATAAGGAAACCGGCGGTTGCCGGGATGTTTTACCCCGCCGCGCCGGGAGAACTGACCAAGACTATTGCTGAGTTCTTTTCGGAAGTAGAAAAACCGGTCATAACCGGTCACCCGATCGGGCTGATTGTTCCCCATGCCGGTTATCCGTACTCAGGAAGATTAGCCGCGCGCGCCTACAAGCTGCTGGAAGGACGCGAGTATGATACCGTGGTGATTATCTCACCTTCGCATACGGTATTTTTTCAGGGTGCGGCAGTGTACGATGGGGACGGCTATGAAACGCCGCTCGGAGTGGTTGAGACAGACAAGGAGTTGTCGTCGTCGATTGCGAGGATCCATCCGGCGGTTCATATTTCCCGGAAAGGTCATGCCACCGGCGGCACCCGCGGCGAACATGCCCTGGAAGTACAGTTGCCGTTTTTGCAGGTGGTTCTTGGCCGGTTCAGACTGGTGGCTATAGTCATGGGCGACCAGGAGGAAGATACCACGCGCGCACTTGGTGAGACGCTGGCCTCGAGCCTGAGAGGTACCAACAGCCTGCTGGTTGCTTCCACCGACCTTTCGCATTTTCATGGCGAAAAACAGGCGCGTCGGCTGGATTCTGCGGTTCAGGACGCGGTGTCGAAGTTCGATCCGAATCTGCTGATGACCACCCTTGAAAGCGGCAGAGGTGAGGCCTGCGGCGGAGGACCGATGGCTGCTGTGATGATGGCTGCCAAACGTCTCGGAGCGACTGAAGTCGCCTTCACCGATTACACTACCTCGGCTGAGGCAACCGGTGATTTCG
>JAJRTA010000205.1 GCA_024278515.1 Candidatus Zixiibacteriota bacterium | reverse complement strand
TCAGACTCTCGTGATGGTTTTCAACGCTTCTGATCCCGAAGGGGGCGCGGTCTCATTGTCGATCAGCACGATCATGGATCATATCAGCTTTGTTGACAGCGGTAACGGGGTCGGGGTGCTGACCTACAACCCGGATTACTTCGACGCCGGTGTTGATTCGGTTCGTGTTTTTGCCTTCGAGGTGGCCCCGCCTAACCAGGCCAGCTCGGACGTGTTCGCGATAACGACTGTTGAGTCCAACCAGCCGCCGGCTTTCGAGCCGGTTGATCCGCGCACGGTGGCGGTGGGAGATTCCCTGACCTTCCTGGTGACAGCCACCGACACCAGCGACGGCGACCCGACGGCTGTAGTACAGCTCAGCATGGTCAGCGCCCCGCTGAACTCGACCTTCACCGACAACGGCGACAACACCGGAAGGTACATTTTCCACCCGGATGTCGGCCAGATCGGTGTTGACACGGCCACTTTCCTTGCTGTGGATCAGGGAATCCCGGCTTTGAGTGCGCTTCTGGATGTCGAGATAACGATTGTCGGCAGCAATGTTCCGCCGGTTCTCAATCCCATTGGTCCGCAGATTGTTACTGAAGGCGCTTCGCTGGTGCTCACTGTTACCGCCAGCGATCCCGACGGTGCCCTGCCGGTTGTTTTGTCGGTGGATACTTTGTATGATAATGCGACCTTTGTTGACAACGGCGACAACACCGGCACTTTCACGTTCAACCCGAACTACCTGCAATCGGGTTTGTACGATGTTACCTTCTTCGCCGATGACGGTATTGACCTGGCCGAGGAGCTTGTCCTGATTGAGGTAGTCGAGGCGGGTAACCAGGCCCCTGTGTTCGATCCCTTACCGGTTGTTTCGGTGGTAGAGGGCCAGGTGGTCACCGACAGCATCACTGCCCAGGACCCGGAACTTCAGGCTGTTTCTTACGGTGTTGATACGCTCACCGTGCCTCAGAACTTTGTCTTTATAGATTCCGGCAACGGCGTAGCCTGGTTTACGATGTCACCTGATTACGTGCAGGCCGGTTTTTACGACATTACCATATTCGCTTTCGACAGCACCGACACAGCCTCAACCGTGCTGACTATCGAAGTGGTCGAGGCAGGCAATCAGCCGCCCGAGCTCTCCCCGTTATCGAATGCCACGATCAGCGAGCTGGGCACCCTCTCATTCCTTGTGGGGGCTTCGGATGTCGACGGCCCGCCGCCTATTATTACAACTTCCGCTTTGCCCGGCACGGCGACCTTTACCGATCCTGACGGCGACAATATCTACTCGTTCGACTGGACCACTACTTATGACGATTCCGGGTCTTACAGTGTCTGGTTCTATGCCACCGATGTTGACTTCCCGACCGATATCGATTCCGCCGAAATAATAATCACGGTGATCGATGTCAACCGTGTCCCCTGGTTCCTGATTCCGCTGGGACAGCCGGATTCGGTGATGGAGCTTGATACCCTGCAATTCTCGGTAACGGCCTGGGATGATGACGGTTCGATGCCCGGGATCATGATTGATGTCAACGGTACCGGCGGGCTGTTGCCCAACATGACCTTCAATACGACGTGGGACGGTACTTATCAGAACGGATTGTTGACATTCGTCCCGGACTATTCGCAGGGTGACGGTGATCCGACTTTCGTCTACCTGAAAGTTCATGTGATTGATGAGTTCGATCCCAACCTGCGGGACTCTTCCGGTACCCAGACGATCAGAGTGTACGACCGCAACCAGGCGCCTACGATGACCTTCTCCGACAGCCTGTGGCCTTTCACTATCGTTGAAGGAGGAACCTTCAATCTCAGCGTTCAGGCCAATGATGATCGCGATATCCCGACACTGAGGGTCGAGAACCTGCCTGACAGCAATTACACAATTACTCAGCCGTCGATAAACACAATTATTTTCGACTTCTCTCCTGATTACACCCAGGCCGGAATATACTCGCTGTGGTTCATTGCCGATGATACCGAAGGGTTGTCTGATACGACCATAATCGACATCACGGTCACCGAAGCGGGCAACCAGCCGCCGGTATGGTCTCCGATCCTGGCCGACACGATCGACGTCTTTCTTGGTTATCCTCTCACGCTCACTTTGACGGCGACCGACCCGGAAGCCACCCCCACTACCATGAGCCTGTTCCCGATACCTAATTTCTCTTCCTGGGATACGACCGGCGGCGTGGGGACCTTCTATTTCGATCCTGACTTCAGTCAGGTCGGCCTGATATATCAGGTTACGTTTACGGCGACGGACGCCGACGGTCTCTCGACGGCCATGGTGACCAACCTGCGGGTGTTGTCGGCCCTTCGCGGCGATATCGACGGCAACAACAAGTACACGCTCAACGATGTGGTTGAACTGTCCGGGTATATTTTCCGGGCAGGATCGGCGCCGAACCCGATGGATGTCGGCGATGTCGATCTGAGCGGAACGGTCGATGTGGCCGATATCGTCTATATGATCAACTTCCTGTACCATGCCGGTCCACGACCGCCGCAATAATTGCGTTTCAAGAAACTGACAATAATGCGAATAGCCGCTCTCCGGGCGGCTGTTCGTTTATCTGCCGGAACGGAAAAACAGGCGTTTCGCCCCCAATTTTGTCCATTAATTGCGGGAAAATACTTGACAACTTTCGCATCAGAAGTTATTTATACTGTGACCTTCGTAGGTGAAAAACGGCCAGTGACTTTTTGGTCTTACGTTTTTGTCGCTTGGTTACAGCGATTTTCACGAAGCTTGTATTCGGGACAGCCGAGTATGGCTGTCTCATTGTGTGTTGCCTGAAGAGGTATTATTGCAACTTTACAAAGCTTGTTGATGAATTTACTTCAACATTTCAGTCCACGGACGATCAAGCCGAAAACCGCCATCGGATCCTTGTGGCATTAGATCGGCGGTTTCAGGAAAGGAGGTGTCTCACAGAGCAGTAAACGTAGTGATTGCATGGCATTCGGAACTGATTCTTTTAAGCGTCTGCCGATCGGTTCTGTTACCGATGCCTCGTCGCTTTGAAGATTAGCTCAGAAGGCAGAAATAAGTTGGGAACTATTCATCTCTCGAAAGGAGCATTTGAATGACAAGGAGAATTTCGACAATTCTGATCCTCTCCTTACTGGCGGTCGCTTTCGTCGCGATGTCAGCTTATGCTGTCAAATCGCCCGATGAGTCGCCGCGAGTGATCAACCCGCTGGTGTATAAGTCGCTCCAGTACGCTTTCCCGGACGCGTCTAACGCCGG
>JAJRTA010000204.1 GCA_024278515.1 Candidatus Zixiibacteriota bacterium | reverse complement strand
GGCCAACACGGCGGCGGAACTTGGTTCCACGATGGTCGCAATCAATCTGATCGACTCTGCTATGGAACGGTTCGGGCCCAATGAATCGTTTTTGACCAACAAAGGTATCTACTACATTTCTCAGAGGAAATATCTTGAAGCCGAGGAGTTGTTCCGTTCGGTTATGGCTTCGGACAGTGATGTAGTGGCGTACTACCTGAATCTGGCCTCTGCCCTGGCTTCACAGGACAACCGGGAAAAGAAGCGCGAGGCGCTCAGGTTGTATACTCGCATCAGAGACTCGCTTGGTGCCGATGAGAACTTTGATTCCATAATAGAAGCGTTGGGTGATGAGTTAAGGCGATAGCCTGAAGATTTGTCGTAAGCCCGGTGACGAATCCTGAACAGCCGCAAGCCTGTTTGTAAGCCGACACCAGACTTAATATGGGATGTACGGTTATAAGACTACGCGGGACAAATCTTAATGATCTACTAACAGCTATGTTTTGATAACCCCCGGGCGAGGGATGTTTCAAGCAACATCGGAACAGTGTGTCAGTCCGAGGGAAACATCGGATACTCAGATGTTGGTTCTGATATTTCTAAAAAAAGAGGAGGGCAGGATTATTGCTAATCCTGCCCAACGCAGGGCTGTCTCTAGGAGAGACAGAGGGGGCTTTTTGTGTTCTGTTTACTTAAACGTTTAAGTAACCTGTTTTGTTCATGACTTTGTCAAAAAAATCGCCGCAAAGGTTGCGCTTTGTGTCCTTTCTGAACAAATCTTTGGCGCCGGGCCGACCGTCGGAAGACAATCGACACCGGCACCGTTTTCCATGACACTCTCATGACAAACTATTGCGTTTTGCAACATTTGCGAGAGGTCTACATGCCGTCGTCCTGGAAATCCGGATTACTTCCGTCTTCTTCGTCGCAGTACAGTTTCCAGCGTCCCTGGAGGTATCCGTAATTGAAGCGGGGATGGGACTTGTACTTGCCCCTGAGCTTGCCGATCACCATTTCGGATTCGTCCAGTATTTCACCTTCAAATCTGCCGCCGGCGTGCATAACCGCGTTCTGATTGGCGTGAGGACCGGGAAGTGGTTCCCAGCGGCCGCGAAGGAACCCGGAGAACCTGCCGTTGCGGGAAATCCATTTGCCGAAGAAAACATTCCGGCCTTCATCATTGACGCCGAAATGACCGCGTAAAAACCCGGTAATCAGGCCCCGATGAGACATCCACAGACCGCGGAAAACACCTTCACCTTCATCATTGTAGCCCCAGTGTCCGGCCAGAAAGCCCCGGGGACAGGGGAGACGGTCAAGACGAAAGGCGCGGAAAGCGACTGCGTTGGAATCGGCGTCATCGAGATATACTATCGTGTCGAGATCCGACAGTTCGGCCAGCTCGAAGGTACGGCTGTAGGGTCCGGTTTCGAAAGTAACCGTGACAGGTACATCAATCACTGAAGAATCGGCGGGGTCGATCATTATGGGCGGGACGAAAATATCCACACCGATACCGTCATTATGAATGTTGGTATAAGACTCCCACTCAATCAGGGTGCGTTCCATACGTGGAAGAATAGCATCCTGGCCACGTTCAAACCGGATAACCTGACGTACTATCAGGGCGCCCCTGGTAATGGTCAGCGAACCGGTCCAGTCGGTCAGATTGGTGACGCTCGTGTCGAGATCCATCTGGCCCCAGAGGATACGCATGTGGTAGTATCCGGAAACGGGATCGGCAATAATTGAGTCGACTTCCGGACTTAACAGGATAGGATCGTCGTACTCCTCGGCCTCATCAATCTCGCCGAGCAAATCCGTATCGCCGAAACCGGGCGCTTCATCGGTAGCCAGATAACCGCCGGTAGCATCGTTAAGGTTCAGAATCTCGGTCAACGAGCCGGACTCGGTGGGTGACTCGGAACATCCGGCCGCCCAGATCAGTAAAGCGGCCAGTGTGGTGAGATGAAGGAATCGTTTTATCACCTTTAGTTCCTCCTGTTTTTGAGGTGTGTTGGTTTTCATTCTCTGGTCCGGTAATTAACAGAAATCATGCCAACGCCTCGACGTGACACTAAGCGGCTGTATTTCATAGGGTTATAGCTGCTTGTCGTTTGGCGGCGACTGTGGAGCACTGTACCGCAAGGTACACCGTCGGTATTCTGAACTTGTCGGTACAGAGACGGTGATAGAACCTTACCTGCTGTGAGGGAGTACGGGGTTCCAGGGCCGAACCAGACAGAACGACTGACCGGTATCCTGCGTTTTATCTTGGCATAATCTGTTTCTAAAGACAGGGTCTTGAGCTGTCGATACCAGAAAGTAGACAGGGTTGAACTACTTCTGGTTATTACATACCGAACCGGAAATAGTCGGTACAACCTTGACGAGCAGTTTAGAGGAAGAATAATACAGCATAGTCAACCTTTTCTAATCAACAAGGAACTCATCCATGTCGTCCAAACGCATCTTATTTGTTTTTGCCAACGAGAAACCGTCGACTATAGAAGGTATCCGTCAAATTCTGGCGCGGCGCCAGAATGAGTGGGAGGTTGTTTTCGTCACATCCGGCTCCGAAGCTCTCCAGGCGATGAAGCAGAAGCCATTTGATGTCGTCCTGGCCGATTTCCACCTGCCTGCCATGAGCGGGGTGGAACTGCTGAAAAAGATAAGCGAA
Source organism: Candidatus Zixiibacteriota bacterium (assembly GCA_024278515.1). Classification (GTDB taxonomy): domain Bacteria; phylum Zixibacteria; class MSB-5A5; order GN15; family FEB-12; genus JAJRTA01. Next base: position 2,888 of record JAJRTA010000204.1, on the reverse strand, counting down.
CTTTATCCCGGAACAGTGCGATTCCTGCAAACAGAAGAGGCTGATCGCAAAGTTATTCTTGAGAGTACCGGAATAGCTCATCGGACAATCAATAAACCATGCAATCCGGAGACTTTGCGTAGCTTCCTGACGACGTCGGTGGGGTTGCGTGATATCCTCGGGAGGGAAGAACTGCACGCGCGAATCGCGTCTATCGGTTCATTGCCCAGCCCGCCGGAACTGTATAATCGTCTTCTCAACGAACTTCAGTCCGATACTGTCTCAATAAAGAGAATAGCCGCTGTTATCAGTGAGGATATCAGTCTTACCGCCAAGATTCTTCAGATGATAAACTCGGCCTATTTCGGGCTCAGCCGCCGGGTTGACTCGGTGTCTCAGGCGGTCAATATGCTGGGGCTTGAAGCTGTACGGGGGCTGGTGTTGACTGCCGGCGCTTTTAGTCAGTTCGACTTCCCGCCGCTGAGGCGGATATCCATAGAAGGTATTTTCGGCCACAGCCTGTCTGTGGGCACCCTGGCCCGTAAAATTGCGGAAGATCTCGGTCTTCCCCGTTCGACCTGCGATGAGGCTCTGATGGCCGGGATGATGCACGATATCGGCAAATTGATTATGCTCACTCATTTCCGCCCGGAATTGGAAGAAGCATTAAAATTAGCTGATGATAATTCTATCCCGCTGTATGAGGCCGAGAAAAAGGTCCTGAAAGTTACGCATTCGGAGATCGGGACCCATTTGTTGTCGCTGTGGGGACTGCCGGATGCAATCCTGGAACCGGTCGCACTGCATCATGACCCCGAGAAGATGCCGATTCCTCAGCGTTCGTCGCTTACAGCCGTCCATCTTGCCGATGCTCTCTACCACGAGAGAAACCCTCTGGATAGTAAAGAGGAATCAAAGCTGTTGAACACCAGATACCTGGATAAGCTCGGGCTGACCGACTCCGTCGATCAGTTCCGCAAATCCTGCGTGGAACAGGCTGACGTGGAACAGGTCAGTTAATTCGGGTCGGTCGGGTAGTTTGACTGAAGCCGGCCTTTGTTTTCAGGCAGATGCGCACCAGCCAGAGCATCAACGGCACCTCGATAAGCACGCCCACCACTGTAGCAAGAGCAGCTCCAGACGACAGTCCGTACAGCATTGTTGCGGAAGCAATGGCCACTTCGAAATGGTTCGAAGCTCCAATCAATGCCGTGGGAGCGGCATCCTCATATCTAAGTTTCAGAAGACGGGTCAAACCAAAAGTGACGCCGAAAATCAACAATGTCTGCACGAACAGAGGAATAGCGATCCACAGGATGGTCAGCGGGTTGTCAAGGATGACATCACCTTTGAATGAAAACAGTAAAATCAGTGTCACAAGCAGAGCAGTGATTGTCACCGGCGATAAAAACGGCAGGAATCTTTCTTTGAACCATTTTTCTCCCCTGGCCGCGATGAGCCAGCGACGTGACAGGTATCCCGCCACCAAAGGCAGGGCCACATAGACGGAGATCGATAAAAACAAAGCCTGCCAGGGTACCGGTAGTTTCCCCACTCCGAGCAAAAACCCGCCGAGCAAGCCATACAGCACCAGCATGGTGAGGGAGTTGATTGCCACCATTACCAGCGTATGCCCCGCATTACCGCGTGAAAGATCACTCCACACCAGGACCATCGCCGTACAGGGAGCAATACCCAGCAGAATACAGCCGGCCAGGTAGCTGCGCCATATCGGCACCTCGAGCATCCTGACCCCATCGATCAGAACAACCGTTCCGGAACCATATGCTGCGCCGACATCGAGGTTCATTCCCAACGGCATCTTGACCAGGTCAACCGTGTCAGGGCCGATAAACCCAAGAAACAGCGTGCCGAGACAGAACAAAGCGATACCGTACATAGTAAAAGGCTTTATTCCCCAGTTGACAAACAGGGTCAACAGGACCGGCCGGACGTTTTTCCCGGCAGAGAGTACCTCGGCAAAATCGATCCTGACCATGATCGGGTACATCATGAAAAACAGACAGACGGCAATTGGAATAGATACCACCGGTGCGTCGTTTGATTTGATCGCCAGTCCGTCGAGGAATTGTGCTATCGACGGAGCCAGCTTTCCAAGCAGGATACCTGTAACGATGCAGGCCAGCACCCATCCGGTCAGATACCGTTCGAAAAAACCAAGGTGGTGGGACTGGCTGTCTTGTCGGCTTTGTTGGTTCAATTTTCCGGGTCCTTCAATACCGGTTTCGTTAGTGGCGAATTAAGACGCCTCGGGCTTCACAAGCAAGAGATTTCACGGATCTTTCCCCGATAATGGCCTGAGACAGGTTGCCTGTCATGATAGAATTACGGTGAAAGAATGAATGCCGGATCAGGTCCGGCATTACAAGACGCCTGAATTGTAAGTGGTTTCTTTAGTCGCTTACCACACACGGAACGCGGGCAACACGAAACAGCACCTAAAGCAATTCTATGCGACTGCGGTTGCGGGTGACCTTCTTGGTGGCGTTGCGGGTGTCGAATACCGCTTTGCTGTGGTCAACTATCCATTGGTAATCGTACTGCGTGTGATCGGTCAGGATCACGGTCAGATGCGCCTTTTTTAGCAAGTCGGCAGTCAGCTTGCGGGACTTGTGGCGTGTCTTGTTCCATTCGATCTCATCGACGAACGGATCGTTCAGCACTACCCTGGCGCCGTTGTCTTCAAGCAGTTTGATTACATCGAGGGCGGGGGATTCGCGGGTGTCTTTGATATCGCGCTTGTAGGTAACACCGAGGACACAGATTGTCGATTTGTTAATGGCTCGAGCGAAGCGTTCGTTGAGCAAACTGGTGATCCGGCGTACTACATACTCCGGCATCTGGCTGTTGATCTCGCCGGCCAGTTCGATAAAGCGCGCGTAGTAGTT
>JAJRTA010000203.1 GCA_024278515.1 Candidatus Zixiibacteriota bacterium | reverse complement strand
GTTTGTAATTAAAATTGATTTGTCCGCTTCCGTTGATCCCACATGCACCCAGTGTAGTTCCATACAGGCTGTCAAAAACAAGAACTTTACCAGCATAACGAAAATCAGCGTGAAGGTTCTCAAGTGAAGCCGGCCCCAGTCTCCCTCCGAGGCTTACAGAACCCGACACTTCACCGTTGGAGAGCTGCAACCTGCCGTTGATATCCATCACGCCCTTCAGCCGCGGACCCCTGAACTTCGCAACTCGATTCAAATCAAGATTATTGATATCAAAATCCACATGAGCGGTTAATTGATCCGCATGTGACAGGTTGCCGTTCAGGGTGACACGCATATCATCAGATTGCATGGTGAAGTTCTTAAACAGCAACAAACCACCGCCGTAGGTCAGCTTGCCGGAGGAGGCGTCAAGGCTCAGCAGGCTGTCATCGGCTGCGAATGAAAGCTGGTTTATATTCAACCCGATGGTCCCATCGACCGATTGCATTGATACGATCAGATTGATCCGATCATACCGGGAAGTGTCGCTGTTATCTATAATAACAAGCGATGCGTCATTCAGGGCGAACATCCCTACAGCGATATCGGGAGCGTCTTTCGAATCGCCGTCAGAGGACCCATGCGGAACCTGCGGCAAAAGCCAACCGCGAGCGGTATCACGAACCAGCATAATCTCCGCCGAATCGATAAATAAATACTCCAGCAGGAACTTCCGTCGCCACAGGTTGGAGAATGTGTACGCCGTGGTTACACGCGGAATTCGGGCAAGCAGGTTAGTGGAAATCGAGTCGACATACTTTATCCGCACATCCTCGAGAACAACTCCGCTCCAGAAATCGCCGGACACTTTGCCGACTGACGCCTCGATATTATACCGTCCGTCGATCATGGCCGTCAAACGGCTGTTAATGACAGACTCCAGACCATCGAGGGTAAACAGGTATATAAAAGCCCCGGCCATCGCCACAATTACCAGTGCGAAAAACAATGCGAAAATCTGCTTGAGTCGTTTCAGCATTTGTTTATTACCGAATCGAACAACCGCCAGGCTGTTCGGTAACCGTCGGGTGCGGTATGTTTATGATCCTCGATAATTCTACTCACCAACTCGGAATCCGCGCCGATGTTTAGCGCTCCCTTCAGATGCGAGTGAAGCTGCCGTTCCCGATTTTCGATCATAAGACACGCCACTATGGCCAGTTCACGCTCAACCGGTGAAAGTCCCGGACGTGACAGAACTTTTCCGTAACCTTCAATTATCATCCAGCGGAACACTTCCGGTGCGATTGACTCCACCCGCTGCTTCAACGTTTCATGCATCGTGCCATAAACGCGACGGTAGAGAACCAGGCCCCGTTCGAACCATTGTTCGGATTCTTCCCCGGTGATCGGAGTAGTCGCTACCGGTAATGTTACTTCGGGGAAACAGCGGGCGAGATGATTCGAAGCCTCCAGCATCCGCGGAAAGCCGAGGAAAAGATAGGACTGCAGCACTATTTCATAGAGTCTGCGGTGTTCGATGGAGTTTTCCCGCGCCAATTGCACAGCCGCGTCGAGACAATCCTGATCAGCGAGAGTAATCGCTACCGAGTAACCGGCCAGCACAGCAGGGGCACAGTCACAAGCGGGACGACATGATTCAACCCAGCTGAGAAACTTATCAGGGTAAAGGATATTTCTCATCCTTCGGAATGTAGTCAAGGGGAAGGCGTACCGCAATAATGAACTAACGGTCGCGTCCGAGCAGTTGCCGCTCGAGATGGCGAAGGGAGCTCTTCAGGCGTTCCACTTCGCTGTAGATACTATCATAGTTTTGGGGGGGAGCTGTTGTCAGCGGACGTCCATAATTCAAGTCGCCGGACCGGCCAAGCTCTTTCTTACCTACTGTCAGTTTAACCGAGTAGGCGCGCTGGTGCCGAATAAAACCAAGTTCGATTACACAGCCCGGCTTGCAAACCTGCACTTTGTCCATAAGCTCCAAAGCTGAGCCGATCGGAGTACGGTTGATGGAAAAAAGCAGATCCCCCTTACGCAGGCCGCTTTCAGCCGCCGGGGATTTGCTGATAACCTGGGTGATAATCGTACCGCGATCTATCGTCATGGGACTATTTGCTCCGGCTGAGGCCAGCCGGTAAGGTGTGGAGATTTCAATCCCTGGGACAATTTCGATATCCGCGGTCGTGATGCCTATGTATCCCGCCATCCGGTCCTTTCCGGTCAGCAGATCATAAACCGTCGAAGGCAACTGATGAGCCGGTACGGCCAGACCGGTCTGGGAAAACTCCCCCTCACCCAGGCCGCCGGTCACAATACCCAATAGCTGCCCGTTCAGATCACACAGCCCGCCGCCGACAGTACCCGGTGTGATCGAGGCCGAAAGCTGCAACGATCCGTCAGGACGTGATCCGGCACAAAAACCGATCGTCGGGCACGCCCTGAGACCGTAGGCGTTGCCGATCACGATAACCATCTTTCCGACACAATCGTGCCGCTGAGAGAAGCGAACCGGTTTACCTATGGGAGAACCTACGGACAAAAGAGCCAATCCGGTGTGGTAATC
>JAJRTA010000202.1 GCA_024278515.1 Candidatus Zixiibacteriota bacterium | reverse complement strand
GCTTCCATCACACCCGGTCCGCCGCCGGTGACAATCACAAACTCATTGCCGTCGTTGTGACCGTTCTCCTCGGACACCAGCCGACCGAACTCACGCGCTTCATCGTAGAAATGGGACTTGGCGAGAATGTTCTTCGCAATTCTCAGCTCCCTGCGCAAATCCGGATCATTCGGCTTGCGGCGCAGTTTGGTTTCGACCTTCTTCACCATCGCCCGCGCCGCCTTCGGCTCGACGATTCTGGTACCGCCGAACACAACCAGGAATGAGTGGATCTTCTCTTCCTGCAGTATGAGCTCCGGTTTCAAAAGCTCAAGCTGCAAACGTACCGGACGAAGGTCGTCAGTTTCGATGAAATCCGTATCGATATAGGCTATCTTATACGCGGATGATTTTTTTAGACGCGCTACCAGTTTCTTTTGTTCGGCAGTTATGCCCTTAGACATAAAACAGAATCTTCCGTAACGTCAGACTATTCGAGCCACATTCAAAACAGCGGTTTCTCACGACGCGACCGGATCCTTGAAATGTTCTTCCAGAGACACGGATGTAGAAACGCCCAGACAAACACCCATTGACTGCGCCACCTTCAACAGCGGATGACCAGGCGTTATCACACGCGTTTTCCCTGCCACATCTTCTATCGGCACCGAGACCATCTGCTGGTTCTGAAGACCTACCATACGACCGGTTTCGCCTCTAACCGCCATGTGTACCGCTTCCACACCGTAACGAGTGGCCAGTATACGGTCAAACGCGCTGGGAGATCCGCCGCGCAGAAGGTGGCCCAGAATCGTAACACGGCATTCGATATTGGTCAGTCCCTCAATCTGTGAGGCCACTGTATGCGACACGCCCCCCAGACGGATCGCGTCGGGCGATGTTTCGATAGTACGCGCGACAGTCATGGAGCCGCCGATCGGCTTGGCTCCCTCGCCGACCACTACTATCGAGAAGTTTTTGCCGCGGGCGTTTCGTGTGCGGATGGCGTCGCAGACCGCTTCGATATCATAAGGAAATTCGGGCATCAAAACTATATCGCCGCCTCCGGCCAGCCCCGAACACAAAGCCAGCCACCCGGCGTAACGTCCCATAACTTCCACGATCATAACCCGGTGATGCGATTGGGCCGTCGTGTGAATCTTGTCGATGGCTTCAGTAGCGGTAACACAGGCCGAATCGAACCCAAAAGTTACTTCGGTGCCGAACAGATCGTTGTCGATAGTCTTGGGGACCCCGACTATGGGCAGACCTTTTTTCATCATACCTGAAGAAGCGGCCATGGTGCCGTCGCCGCCGATAGTAATGAGCACATCCAGACCGAGCGACTCGAAATTACGAACCGCCTGACTGGAGCGATCAAGATAGATATACTCCTCATCCTGAAGAACCGGGAAACGGAACGGATCAGCCCTGTTGGATGTACCCAGAATCGTTCCTCCCTGAGCCAGAATACCGGAAGCTTCACCCAGATCGATACGCCGATACCTATTCTCGATCAGCCCCTCGTAGCCGTCGACAAAACCTATCACTTCCAGGTCATAGTCGTTGTGGGCAGTCTTGACAATAGCCCTTATCACGGCATTCAACCCGGGACAATCACCTCCGCCGGTGAGTACTCCGATTCTCCTGATTTTTTCATTCATGCCTGTAATCTACCTTTCCTGTATGCTTAAGGAAACATAAACTTTGAGTGAAATGTTTCGATTATTCCCATACCTCGTTTTTCGGCATAAGTTTGCGCCGCTTTACCCGTGCCCTGAGACGATCTTCGGCAAGCTTGACCGGAGGGTTAAAATATTGTTGTTTTGGGCGATAAATGATAGTAGGAAACATCTGATATGAATCATCATTGTTGTTGAAAAGCTGAGGGTTTTAATGAGAGTTAAACAATTCCTTGTCCTGCCCCGCCTGCCTGAACGTATCAAGGTTCTTCAGGAACTGGCTCAAAACCTGTGGTACTCATGGAATTGGGATCTCGTAAAACTATTTATCCGTCTTGACCCGGAAATATGGGAGGCTTGTTACCAGAACCCGGTCAAGATGTTGTCCCGTTTGCCTCAGGAAAAACTGGAACAGGCGGCAAATGACGACGGCTTTGTGGCCAGCCTGGAGCGTGTTTACCAGCGACACCGCGAATATATCGAGCGCAAAAAATGGTTCGAACTGGAACATCCCGGTCAAAACGGCAGCCGACTGGCCTATTTCTCACTTGAATACGGCCTCGATACCGGCCTCCCTGTATATTCCGGCGGGCTGGGTGTGCTATCCGGCGACACGCTCAAATCGGCTTCCGATCTGGGACTGCCGGTTGTGGCGGTCGGACTTCTTTACCGGTACGGCTATTTTCGTCAGTGGCTGTCCAGTGATGGCTGGCAACAGGAACGTTACGAAGAAAATGACTGGTACCACATGCCTGTACAGCTTGTTCTGGGACCGGACGACCGCCCCTTGCGGGTGGGGGTCGAGATAGATGACTCCCCCGTACAGGTTCAAATCTGGAAAGTGATGGTCGGTGTTACTCCGCTGTACCTGCTTGACACCAACATTTCCGAAAACTCAAGCAAGTGTCGGGAGATTACATCGGTATTATACGGCGGCGACAAGGATACCCGTATCCGGCAGGAGATAATACTCGGCATTGGTGGAGTGCGGGCGTTGCGCGCGATGGGTATTCAACCGGATGCTTATCACCTGAATGAAGGCCACTCCTGGTTTCTGACGCTGGAGCGTATCCGTACCCTGATGCAGGAAGAGCATCTGACTTTTGAAGAAGCATCTCAATATGTCTGGTCGAGCACCATTTTCACCACTCACACTCCTGTCCCGGCCGGCAATGAACGATTCGATCCTGTCCTGGTGCATCGTTACCTGGGTAAATTCGTCTCGGAACTGGGGATAAGCTGGCGTGACTTTCTCGCCCTGGGACGAGTTTTTCCGGGTGATGAAGCTGAGCCGTTCTGCATGACGGTAGCGGCCCTGAAACTGGCCGCCCTGGCCAACGGCGTTTCCGAGTTACACGGCGCCGTATCACGTAATATGTGGCACAATATCTGGCCCGACCTGCCGATTGAAGAGGTCCCGATCCAGGCTATCACCAACGGCGTACATCCGGGATCGTGGATTTCACATGATCTGAACGAACTATACGAAAGCTATTTCGGCCCGGATTTCGTCGAAAAACCGGGCAAACTCGAGACCTGGCAGATCGTTCACCGCATCCCGGACGCCGAACTGTGGCGAATTCATAACCGCCGTCGTGAACGGCTGGTATTTTTCGCCCGTAAACGACTCAAACAACAACTGCTTCGACGAGGCGCATCACAGTTGGTAATACAACGAGCCGATCAGATGCTCGATCCGCAGATACTGACTATCGGCTTCGCCCGGCGGTTTTCCACGTACAAACGCGGCAGCCTGATATTCTCCGATCCTGACCGTCTCGACAGAATAGTCAACAACGAAAAGCGGCCGGTGCAGATATTAATCGCCGGGAAAGCGCACCCGCTGGATACTCCCGGCAAAGAGATAATCAAACAGATTGTTGAATTCACATCCGAGGAAAGATTCCGTCATCGCATCATCTTCCTTGAAGATTATGACATCAATGTCGCCCGCTATCTCGTACAGGGAGTCGATGTCTGGTTGAATAATCCTCGTCGACCGCAGGAAGCATCAGGGACATCAGGCATGAAAGCCGCCCTCAACGGTGCGCTTAACCTCTCGATCCTCGACGGCTGGTGGGATGAAGGATACGATGACAGCACCGGTTTCAAGATTGGAAACGGTGAAGAGTACGACAACGTTGAGACCCAGGATCATTTCGACGCCGAGATGCTGTACAACACACTTGAACGCGAAGTTATACCGACTTTTTACGATCGCAACGAGATAGGTCTGCCGGCCGACTGGATAGCCAAGATGAAAGCGACGATCCAGATGGCCGGCCAGCGTTTCTCCTCTCAACGAATGCTCAAGGACTATACCGAGAAGTTCTACCTTCCGGCGATGGCGGCCGGGAAAAATATGCGCGAGGATCAATACAAGTTGACTCGTGAGACCACCGCCTGGATAAGCCGGGTCGGTTCCAGTTGGAACAAAATAGGTATCCGTGAAGTCCATGTACCCGAACTCGAGTCCACCCTGTTCGTGGGCCAGCAATTCCCGGTAACCATCGAAGTTTATCTTGGCGATATCAGCCCGGACGACATAGAAGTGCAGATCGTCTCGGGGCGACTCGATTCTCATGAGCGAATACAGGATTTCAAACCGGCGGAGGCGGTCCCGGTTGCCGAGCAACCTCAGGAAGAAGGCGTCTATGCCTTTAGCGGAGAAGTTACCTGTAACGAGTCGGGAAGGTTCGGCATAACTGCTCGCATCATCCCTCGCAACGCCAACCTGATCCACCCGTTCAAGCCCAAACTTATCAGTTGGTGGTAGTTGCAGGTTATTAGCTGACTAAAATACAAACGGCACGAATCATTACCGGTCGAATATATTCCAATCCAAATATTTTTTCCACTTTCCTGAAACCTCAAGTGGAAAAAATCGTTCTGTATTATCATGTATCCTGAACACCGGACAGCGTTGATGTTTGCCTCGCGCACCTTTTACGCAGGCAGACTTGACAACCGGTGACACCGGTCCTTTATTCGCAGGCAGACAAGTTCTTAGATGTTAATACATACTCGCTTTCGGAGGATTTTATGAAAAGGAAGTCCATCTGGCTGAACGCATTCATAGGAGTGATGTTGCTTACGACAGTTGCGTTCGGTTTCGATTTCACCCGGCTGGAGAAATCGATCTCCGAACACACCCTGGATAACGGCCTTAAGATCATCGTGATGGAACGTCACGACGCCCCGGTGGCATCGTTCGTGACATTTGTAAATGTCGGCGGAGTCGACGACCCCAAAGAGTACAGCGGCATGGCCCACATGTTCGAGCACATGGCCTTCAAGGGTACCACCACTCTCGGCACCACGGATCTTGATGCTGAATTGAAAGCAATGGCGGTCGAAGACTCGATATGGGCTTTGCTCCGGGTTGAACGCAAGAAAGGTTTGCTGGCCGATTCGGTTAAACTGGCTGAACTGGAGAAAGCTTTTGATGAGGCCATTGAAGCCGCCAATCAGTACGTTGTCGATAACGCTTTCGATCACATTCTCGAACGGGAAGGCGGTGTCGGGATCAATGCCGGTACCGGCAAAGATCAGACCTCGTATATCATAAGTCTCCCCTCCAACAAACTCGAGCTATGGATGGCCATGGAGTCCGAACGGTTCATCAACCCGGTCCTGCGTCAGATGTACCGTGAACGCGACGTGATAGGCGAAGAACGAAGACAGACTCTGGAGAACAATCCGATTATGCGTACGATCGATGCCATGGCTTCGACCGCGTATTCGGCTCACCCCTACGGCATCCCGATTGTCGGTCACATGTCCGACATTATGAATTACAACCGTAAAACAGCCGCGGAGTTCTACGCAAAGTATTACATTCCGTCGAACATGATTCTTTCCATAGTCGGCGATGTCAAGCCCAAACAGGTGTTCAAACTTGCTGAAAAATACTGGGGAAAGATTCCGAGCGGTCCCAGACCGGAACCGATCGCCACAATCGAACCCCCTCAGAAAGGCGAGAAGACTGTCTCCCTGTCCGATCCGGCTCAACCCTTCTTCGCCGTTGCCTACCATGTACCGCAGGCAACGCACCCCGACTGGCCGGTGATCGAGGCTATTGCTGATTATCTTGGCTCAGGACGAACCTCACTGCTTTACAAGAATCTGGTCAAGGAAAAGAAAATCGCCGCTAATGTGGGAGTGTTCGCAGGCTGGCCGGGTTCCAAGTATCCCTGCCTCGCTATTGCCTATGCCATGCCGGCGACCGGCCATACCAATGAAGAGTGTCAGGAACAGATCTTTGCCGAAATTGAACGTCTGAAAGAAGAACTGATTCCGGAGGAAGAAGTAGACAAAATAAAAGCACGCGCGAAAGCCGGGTTTGTCAACGGCCTGCGAAGCAATCTCGGCATGGCCGGCCAGTTGGCATACTATGAAAACGCCTGGGGCTCATGGCGGGAGATGTTCAGGGAACTCGATCGGATCAATTCGGTCACTCCGGAAGATATCCAGAGAGTTGCAAAGACATACTTTACCGAAGAGAACCGAACCGTGGCCAGACTCAATACAATCGAAGGTTAGCAGGGAGCATGATAATGAAAACCACGAAATTAATGTCAACCATCGTCCTCGGCGCTTTCCTGTTGACCCTGATGGTTGCCGGTGCCTGGGCGCAGGATATTGACAAACTGAAGTTTCCCAGACTGAACAAGCTTGAGATACCGAAAGTCGACAAAGTCACTCTCGACAACGGGATGAAACTGTATTTCCTCGAAGACAAATCACTGCCGTTATTCAACGTTCGCGTACGCATGAATGTCGGCGGCTATCTCGATCCTTTTGACAAGGTCGGACTGGCTTCGATCTGTGGAACCACTATGCGAACCGGCGGCACGAAGAAATGGACCGGTGATGAGATTGACGAGTTGCTGGAAGGGATCGGCGGTTCGGTTGAAATCGGGATAGACAATATCTCCGGCAGCGCCGGCATAAACGTCCTCTCCGACTACACCGACCTCGCTCTTGAGATCCTGTCCGAGGTTTTGCGTCACCCTGTCTTCGATCAGGACAAGATCGACCTGGCCAAAATGCAGGAGCGCTCGGCAATCTCGCGACGCAACGATGATCCGGGCGGTATCGCCCTGCGTGAATGGCGCAAACTTGTCTATGGCTCCGACTCCCCCTACGCTCGACATACCGAGTACGCTTCTATTGAAGCAATCACGCGAGATGATCTGGTCGGGTTCCACAAGAGATATGTGGCCCCCGAGAACATTCAGATGGCGATAATCGGTGATTTTGACCGTAAGGCGGTGACGGAACTTATCAATAAGTACTTCGCCGACTGGCAACGGTCCGGCGTGCCGGTACCACCCCTGCCGGAAGTAAACTATGAATGGCGCTCCAAAGTCTACTATATCGAAAAACCGGAAGCTGCTCAGTCTTACATTCGCATCGGGCATCTCGGCGGCCTGGTAACCGATCCTGACTACACCGCCAAGATCGTCATGAACTCTATCCTCGGCGGCGGGTTCGGCAGTCGTCTGACCGACGCCGTCCGCACCAAGATGGGGCTGGCCTACTCGGTCGGCGGTCGTTATATCTCCAACATGGCCTACCCCGGTTACTTCTTCGCCGTAGGTTCCACCGGCCCGGAGAACACAGTCAAGGCGGCCCGGGAGATGATCAAACAGATCAGGTCGATGCAGACCGATCTCCCCACCGAAGAAGAGATGCAGAAAGGCAAGGATGGTTACCTGAACTCATTCGTGTTCAACTTTGACACCAGGGCCGAAGTGGTTAACCGGATGATGACCTATGACTTCTATGGACTCCCTGAAGATTTTCTGCAGAAAGAAAAAGAAGGAGTCGAGCAGGTCACACCGGAGGCGGTTTTGGAAGCGGCCAGACGTAACCTGCATCCCGACTCGATGATCGTCCTCGTGGTCGGCAATGGTGAGGCTTTCGATGAACCGCTCGAAGCGCTGGGGCTAGGCCCGGTCGATACAATCGACATTACTATCCCTCCTGCGGAAGAAGAAAGCGAAGTGGTTATCTCACCGGAGTCGCTGGAACGAGGCAAAGGTCTGCTTGACCAGGCGGTCACCTCGGCCGGTGGTTTGGAAAACCTCAAGAAAGTTGTTTCCATCAAGCGAGTCGGAACAATGACAATAGTCATGGGGCCGCAGGAAATGCCGGTGTCGGTAACATCCATCGAAGTGCTCCCGGACAAACGCCGCCAGGAAATGAATGTTATGGGGCGTAATATTCTAAGTATCCGCAACGGTGATGTCGGCTGGAACACCAACCCGATGACCGGCGAACTGACCGAATTTACCACCGAAGATATCGCCAAAGACAACAAAGAGATAGCCAGGAACCTGATCAATATTCTCGCCAATGCTGATAATCCGTACTATCAGGCCGTTTACGACGGAGTGGGTGAACTGGGGGATAAAGCGGTTGAATGGCTGGCAATTGTAGGCGACGACGGCGAGACAATCTGTCATCTGGCCCTGGATGCTTCGGACCATTCCCTGGTCGGGCGAAAATACTGGGGTGAAACTATGAGCGGCGAAGGTATTCTGGAAGAACAGATGGTCGAGTTCTCGATATTCAGCGGAGTGCGTCTCCCGATCAAGACAGTTGTCACTATGGGGGGACAAAAAATCACGCAGCTGGATATCAAGGAATGTACCATTAATGGCGATATCCCCGCCGACACTTTCGACAAACCAACTCAATAATTTTGCTTTGATAGTTTTTCAAAAAACCGACCCTTCCCCGGGTCGGTTTTTTGTTGAAAAAGGCAAAATATGCGCCTTTTGGTTTTACATTGCTAAAAAAATGATTTGTGGTATACTTAGGGTTATACAAGTGCTTCTAACATACGTACACACCTTAGGATAGCGAGAATGTATTCAAAATCGTCAATTAATGTCCTGTTGATGGTCTTTGTTGCCCTGCTGGTTCTGACACTCTCCGCAACAGCCGCCGGCCCGGCCTCGATCAAACGACCCGCACCGATCAAACCGGTTTACAAATCACTGCCCGGTCACGACAACACCAACGAAATCATTTTCAAATTGGCCGAGGGAATGGGTCAGCCGGAATTCGACGGCCAACGATTCTTACGGTCATCAGTCGAGTGGAACAGGCTGAACGATTATATTCTTTCCGATCAAAAGAGTTCGCTCTGTCAGCCTCATTTTACAACCGCCAAAGCCGACCTGGACCGGATGCGCTCAGAGGGAATGCGCCGGACAGGTCTCAGTCTGCCTGATCTTTCGCTCTATTATCGCCTGAGCATAACCGATAATGCAACCGCTGATGACAAGCTGAGACTGGTAAAAGCCCTGAACGATCTGGATATCATTGAAACAGCCTATTTCGCTCCCAGGCCGGAATTGGCCAATATCGAGACAAAAATCGCCCCGACACCGATTGGGGAGGTCAACCAGTACTATCTCCAGCCTGCTCCCACCGGTATGGACGTTTACTATGGCTGGAGTTTTCCAGGCGGTCGTGGTGAGACGGTAAAGCTGGTCGATATCGAAGGCAACTGGGTGGAATCACACGAAGATCTTCACGGCGGCACCGACTCCTGGCATATTGCCGGAGCAAGGATCCCCGATCCCGACTGGTACCATCACGGCACCGCCGTGCTCGGTGAAGTAGCCGCGGACTCCAACAGTTTCGGCATGACCGGAATTGCGTACAACGTTGATCTCGGCACTGTCTCAATTGGTTCGATGTCGACCTCATCGGCGTTAACCACGGCAACCAACAACACGGTCGAGGGTGACATTATTTTGATTGAATTGCATGCTCCCGGCCCCCACTACAATTTTGAGACAGTCAACGGCCAGCAGGGATACGTTGCCATGGAGTACTGGCAGGACAATTTCGATGCTATCGTCACTGCTTCGGCGCTTGGCCGTATAGTTGTCGAGGCGGCCGGTAACGGCCAAGAGAACTATGACGACACAACGATCTACGGTCACCTGATGGACTCAAGCTATCGCTATTCAGGTGCGGTAATGGTTGGCGCAGGAGATCTGAACCACGTGCCGGAATGGTTTACCAACTACGGAACGCGGGTTGATGTTCACGGCTTCGGTTCCAACGTCTTTACGCTTGGTTACGGCGATCTATACGGCACCGATACCACGAATTTCTACACGGCTTACTTCGGTGGCACATCCAGCGCCTCGCCGATCATCGTGGGGGCCTGTGCTGTCCTGCAGGGGATTCACAAACAGGCGCATGGGCGACCCCTGAACTACACGGAGATGCACTCGCTTCTGAAAGATTTCTCAACTCCCCAGTCACCTCATTACAAGCTGATCGGGCCGATGCCCGACCTGCAGGGTTCATGCGATCAGGTCATGGGCGTTTCTTTCATTGCCGATACGACTATCGGCTGGGTGCCGTTTACTGTCAATTTCACAGCCTCATCCGGGCTGACAGTTGATACCTGGGACTGGGATTTCGGCGATGGAGCTGTCGATACAGGACAGATAACCAGCCACACCTACACAACACCGGGTATGTTTGATGTGAGTGTTGAGATCAACGCCGGAGGCGATATCCGCAACGTAACTAAAAACAGCTATATCAAAGTGCTGGCCGACTCCATAATCGCCGACACTGCTGAAGCCGATCCGGGTGATACTGTTGAAGTTCGGATATACGGCCGCAACAGTATCCCGATCAATGAAGTTATTATCCCGGTCAGCTACTCAGGTGATCTGGGACTCAGCTATGTCGGGTTCTCGACTACGGGGTGCCGCACCGACTATTTCGAGTACAAGGTCCAGTCGCATTACAATCCATCAACAAAGCTGACCACATTTACACTTCGTACTTCGACAACCGGGAACGCAACCGATCTGCCGGCCGGAACCGGTTTGCTTTTGAAAGTTTACTTCGAGATCGCTTCGGGAGGACAGTACCCGCAAACCACACCGATTACTATTGATGGTTACTCATCGAATCTGCCTGAGTTCAACGGCAACATCCATGATTACCAGCCTCGCAGCGTAGCCGGACTGGTTCGTATCTGTCTGGCTCGCGGCGATATGGACGGCTCACCGGGAATCGAAATCGGCGATCTCGTATACATGGTTGATTTCATGTTCAACGGCGGCTTTCCCCCGTTCCCGCTGGATCTCGGAGATGTAGATTGTTCCGGGGCGGTGGATATCGCCGACATGGTTTATTTGGTCGACTGGATGTTCAGCGGAGGTCCTCCTCCCTGCGGTTGTTGAAAATGATCTCGGCATCCGGCTAAAAAATAACCACGGCATACCTGAGACATTCCGGCGACAAAGCTCCGTGACGGTGTGATCAGGCTGTTCGATTTCGTGATGGCATGGTTATGGCAGAAGGGTTCGGCCTGAGTGGCTCATGCTATGCGTATTTCAGGTAGTCTGATCGTACATAACAGGAACCAGAAACGTTGATCCGGCATCAACGCTGTTTACTTTATCAAGCCTCCACCCAACATCAGGTCCCCGTTGTAAAATACTGCTGACTGACCGGGTGTGATCGCGCGCTGTTTTTTTTCAAATATAACACGGACGGAGCCATCGGTAAGACGAACAAGCTGAGCTGTTGCCGCAGGATGTTGGTATCGGATTTTTACCTGAACAGTAATATGTGTGCTTTGTCGGCTCACCGTGCTGCTTTCTTTATGATGACCGGGGTGTATCGCGTGATGACCGTTCATGACATTATTGCCAAACGGATCGAAACCGACCCAGTTGATATTGCCCACAATCATCTCCGAAGTAAACAATGACTCGTCCTCACCGACCACGATTCTGTTATTGGCCGTGTCTATTTCGAGTACATAAAGAGGTGTCGGATGGGAAATGCCAAGCCCTCGTCGCTGCCCGATAGTGTAGTATTCGGTTCCCTGATGATGGCCGACAACTTCACCATTTTCGTTGACTATCTCACCGGGGGTGGAGGAAAGATTATTTTCCCTGTCCCACTCGCGAAGAAACCGGTGATAATCATCATCCGCCACAAAACATATTTCCCGCGACTCTTTCTTTTCCGAAGTACGTAGCTCATGCTGCCGAGCGATCTCACGCACCTCTGATTTGCACAAATTGCCCAGCGGCATCAGGGTCATGGCCAACGCCTTCTGTGAAAGTCCCCACAGGAAATACGACTGGTCGCGGCTGTCATCCACTCCTTTGCGAAGCAGTACATATTTGTCATTTCGTTCAACCCGCGCATAATGGCCGGTGGCGATATAATCACAGCCTATCTCACGAGCCTTCTGCAAAAACGGCTCCCATTTGACGAGTGTATTGCAACGCACGCAGGGGTTGGGAGTACGCCCGGATTTATATTCGCTGACAAAATCATCTATCACCACTTCACGAAACTGCCGTGAGAGATTCAGCACATAGAACGGCGCGTTGATAGAGTCACAAACCTCCCGGCAGTCATTGACCGCATCCAGCGAACAACAGCGGCCGTCACGGTGTATATCCCCTCCGATATCGGCATAATCCCACAGTTTCATGTGCGCACCGACGACATTATACCCCTGCTGCTTCAACAGCAACGCCGCAACCGAAGAATCCACCCCGCCAGACATGGCCACCAGAACCGACTCAGCCATTGTAACCACCATGACAAAGGGCCGCAATGCGGCCCGTATCTGTCGCGAATCCAGAGTGCATATCAGGCCTGTGTTTTGCGATAGGTGGGTGACATCGCACGCAACCGTTCAATGACAGGTGGAAGAATCTCGATCACGTAATCCAGATGCGCCTGTGTTGTGGCGCGCCCCAGCGAGAAGCGTACAGCCGACTGACCACGCTCCAGTGGCACACCCATCGCGCTCAGAACATGTGACGGCTCCGTGGCTCCTGAAGTACAGGCGGAACCGGATGACGCGGCGACACCTTTCAGATCGAGGCTCAGGATTATCGATTCACCTTCCGCGCCGGGGAACGACATATTCACTGTCTGTGGAATACGATTTTCACGCGGACTATTGAGAAAACTGTGGGGTATGGATGCCGTGATCCTC
>JAJRTA010000201.1 GCA_024278515.1 Candidatus Zixiibacteriota bacterium | reverse complement strand
GACAGTTGTCGCAGGCATCAGCGGTGCCGTCGTTATCACTGTCAACAGGATTGTCCCAGCAGGCATCGATACTCCAGCAATGCGGACCATCCCAGGTGGGATAGAAACTTATCCCGGGGCCGGCCGCCCATTTCCAGGTCCCGCTGGGAGGGAAATAGCTTGAGTCGATGCAGATAGTTTTGCCGTTGTAAATGTCATTGATCGGGCCGATTTCTATAGAATAAGCCGAATCGTTGAACCCGACCGGCAGGCCCGCCGCAGTCAGTCGTGAGCCTGCGAAAGATACGGTATCCGCGCCGCATCCATCAACACCGAAATAACCGATTTTGAAAATGAGATTGAAAGCATCACCCCAGGCCAGGGTGGCCAGGGTGTCGCCTACGACAGTCGTCCAGCAGGCGCCGTCGTCGGAATAAACCCGAAATCCGTTTGCGACACCCTGGGCGCTGAGGCCGGTGTTGTTATTCAATCGAATGATGAAAGTGATCTGATTGTCGGTCGGTAGTCGTCCTCCGGCCGTCAATCCATTGACATGATCAAGAGTGATCTCGCCGTTCTGGGCAAAGGCGGTCCCAATAGAGACCAGCACCAAAACTGTGAGCAATGCCAGGAAGGTGCGTCTCATGTTTCTCTCCTCTCTGAAGACTACAGATTATTTCTTTTTCAAGTGTCTTCCGAGTTCGTATTGTGACTTGTAGTTATGTCAGAACCTGCTTATGCTTGACATAATACAAGTAAAGCAAACGTGTTCAATTATGTCAAGTGAAAAATCGACCTGTTAAACCTTATATTCAATCATAGAATGCGAATAGAATGCGAGTGGCGTGCGAGTAATAACTCTATGTTATTTGATGTTGTCTGATACGACGGTATGCCATACTTTCAAAGCATGAAGCTAATCGGTAAAGACCGGGATTTGATACATGGATAAAAGAGCAGGTAATATTGTACTTTACGGGATGATTCTGGGGGCAGTGTTTGGAGTTGTCGGCGGTTACTACTTTGTCGGTTTATTCGAATCGATAAGCTTTTTAGGAACAATGTTCCTGAACGCTCTTAAGATGGTTGTAGTGCCGCTCATTATGGCCTCGATGATTGTCGGCGTGGCGTCACTTGGAAATGTCGGTAAGCTTGGACGCACAGCCGGCAAGACCATACTCTACTATCTGGTGACAACCGGCGTGTCGGTTTTTATCGGCCTGGTCGTTGTGAATCTGTTCCGGCCTGGTGACGGTGTCGAGGCGTTCGGCGCTTTCATCCCGGACCTGGTAGCCGACAGTAAAGAGAAGACACTGATCGACGTACTCGTCGGCCTGATCCCGCCAAACATCTTTGCCGCCGCTGCTGAAACCAGGGTTCTTCCCCTGATAGTATTTTCACTTTTATTCGGCGGTGTGCTGGTGAGTATCGGCGAGAAAGGCAAACCGGTGCTGGCTTTTTTCGAAGGCGTCAATACCGCGATTATGAAACTGGTCACGCTGATCATTTACTTTGCGCCGGTCGGTGTTATGGCCCTGATAGGTGGTATTGTGGCGAAAAATCGCGAGACCCTCGATCAACTCGCCTCGGGTCTTGGATGGTATGCTCTTACGGTAATTGTCGGGCTGGCCGTTCATGCGGTGGTGATTCTTCCATTGTTGCTCTGGTTTTTTGGTAAGAAACGGCCGCTCAAGTACTTTGTGAATATGGGACAGGCTCTGACTACCGCCTTTACGACTGCTTCATCGTCGGCGACTTTGCCGATAACAATGGAGTCGGTTGAAGAGAAAAACAAAATAGACCCTCGCGCCGCTTCGTTCGTGCTCCCGCTCGGGGCCACAATCAATATGGACGGTACCGCACTCTACGAAGCGGTGGCGGCTATGTTTATCGCTCAGATTTATGGTATTGATCTCTCTGTTGGGCAGCAGATGATAGTTTTCCTGACCGCGACCTTAGCGTCAGTCGGCGCCGCCGGAATACCTCATGCGGGGACTGTGACGATGGTGTTCGTGCTGGCCGCAGTCGGTCTGCCGCTTGAGGGAATAGGATTAATATGGGCGATCGACTGGTTCCTTGATCGATGTCGCACCACTGTAAATGTCTGGGGCGATTCGATCGGAGCGGCGGTAATCGCCCAGACTCGTGAAATCAAAAATAATAGCTGTCAGGTGCCTGATTAAAAAGATCAGCCCGGCGTGGTTTATTTCATTCCGGGAAGCTGGGCCTTGATCTCTTTGTAACCGTTCGGGATTTTGAAGGCGTCGGGAGGCGCATCCTGTTCGGTATAATCGATCAGTTCCGAGGATGACCCGATTTTCTTTCCCATGACCTCAGCCGTCGTGTTATCCCTGACGGTTACCCCTTTTAATTTTTTGAACTCCTCGATAGCTTTATCGTAGCCGGGCATAAAGACCAGCGTACTGTTTAAGGCTCTGAAATATGTGTCCGCATTGACATTCAGTTCGTTTGTCACCCATGCTTCGGTGGTGGACTTCATCATCCCCATATTTTTTGTGATTATGTATTTGGTGCAGTTCCAGTCACCAATTTTCCGGGTTTCATCGGTCTTTTGTACGCTTACTTCGAGTTTCATCATCGGAGCCATCTGCTCCATTTGTTGTTTCATCTGAGGATCCAGACTTTCCCAGGCATCCTTAAGATTGATCTCGGTGTATTTCTTGTTGCGATGATCAAGTTGAATGAGGGTCCCCTCATCTCCGAGCACAATGATCGAGGCCGTATCTCCGGCATCCATGCGCGCGTTCTTTTCAGTCAGCCAGATGGTATTGGTATCCGCCGAGGCCGGAATGGTTTGCCCCATGATCTCAAGACCATCGGATTGAAAAAACTTGCGAATACGAACATCGGCTTGAATCGTTGCCGTGCAAACCAGAATCAAAAGTATTCCGGTAAGACAGCCGACTCCTGATTTCCTGCGAATCGTTTTAGTCATAAGGTCATCCAATCCTTTAATGGTAAAAGTTCTATATCGATATCACCCGAAAACATACTCGTATGCCGACCGTGACATCTATTGTCATTACAGAGCATATCAAGTTATTCCCCACAAGACAAGACAAAAACCTTAAAACGAGCAGATCCGATTTTACCCGTTCAGCGGATATTTATGGTCTGGTTTTGTCCCTGATCCCGGGTTTTGTATTGACAGTTTCGCTCTTTAGGCTATTTTACGTTCAGTTTAGGCAAGTACATACGATTTACCTCAGGGTCATTCCCGGAATGGTCGATGAATATCGTTAATGTCCCCATCGGAGGAAAAAAATGAAGTTATCGCTTACTGTTTTTGTTTTGTCGGTGCTGTCTGCGGCGTCGATATTCGCGGTTAATTCGGAGGATCTGCCATACGGCCCGAATCTGCTCAAAGATAACCCGGCGGTTTCAACCTATCGCGCCACCGAAAGCGGCATTGCGCGCTATGTCGAAGGAGAGCTGGTTAAAGCAGTTCCGCGTGGCCGGGAAGAATCGGCGGTACTCGACTTTCTTGAAAACAACCGGGCGGCCTGGCGGATGGCGGCCCCGCAAGATGAAATGGTGCTTGACAAAATCGTTACAGATCAGCTCGGCATGGTCCATGTTAAGTTTGACCAGTATTATCAGGGTGTGCCGGTGCTTGGCGGTGAGATCCGTGCCCACTTCACGTCTGACGGTGTTCTTAAAACGGTGAACGGCTGGTACGAGGCTGAACTCAGTGTCGATGTAAATCCGACGATTACCGCTCAAGTTGCTCTCGAAAGAGCACAGGAGCATCTGTCGTTGTTTTTCGGCAAGGGAACGCCGGACGAACCAAAGCTGGTTATTTTCCCGTGGCAGGGTTACACTTATCTCTGCTGGCGGACCTTTATCCGTTCCGTTACTCCGATGGGTCGCTGGGAGTATCTCGTTGACGCTCACACCGGGGAGATTGTTTATAACGCCAACCGTATAATGGACGCCAACGATATCGGAACCGGTATCGGAGTTATGGGTAACTGGCGTTCTCACATCGACACCGACTGGAACGGTTCAAGTTACCAGATGCGTGACTATACCCGTCAGGCGGCCAATGATCCGCACGGTCATAATGGTCAGATGCCGCCCGGCAGCTATATCCAGACCAACATCGCCTCGACTTCATTGCCCGGCTCTATCGCTACCGATGCCGACAATGTCTGGGATGGTTCTGCTCAGGCCCCGGCTGTTGACGGTCATGTTTATTCGATGCTTATGTATGACTACATGCTCAGCCGTTTCAATCGGAACAGTTATGATGACGCCGGGAGCATAATGCTGACCAGTGTAAATTATTCGGCTGAGGGCGACAATAACGCTTACTGGAACGGCAGTCAGATCGTGATCTGGAGCTGGTCTTCAGGCTGGCGTTCGCTGGCCGGTTGTCCTGATGTAATAGCTCACGAGTGGGGACACGCAGTAACCGAGTATGGTTCCAACCTTGTGTACCAACTCGAGTCGGGCGCGCTCAATGAGTCGTTCTCGGACATGATGGGCGCGGCGTTTGAGTTCGCCCATGATTCCATGGACACGCCTGACTGGTTGATGGGTGAAAACGGCACTACCGCCGGGACAGGTTTCCGCGACATGCAGAACCCGCACAACAACGGTGATCCCGACTATTACGGCACCTCTGATCCCTACTGGGTGGATGTGGTCGGTTGTACGCCGTCATGGTCCAACGATTATTGCGGCGTGCATACCAACAGCGGCGTCGGGAACAAGTGGTACTCCCTTCTGTCCGACGGCGGTACTCATTATTCAGTGACCGTTACCGGAATCGGCTACGATAACGCTATTCTGATCGCCTATCGGGCCAATATGTACTATTGGGGCGTAACAACAGATTACCACGAGGCGGCTCTGGGAACTATCTCGGCCGCCAACGACCTCGATCCGACCGGGGCATGGGCGACACAGGTTGCCAATGCCTGGAACGCTGTCGGCGTATCGACCCCCGGCCCGTCACTCGTGTTTTCATACCCGGTCGGGATCCCCGAGATTCTCACGCCGGGCGCGACGACCGATTTCGAGGTCGTGGTCAGCGGATACCTGGGCGGTCAACCGGTGGTGGGAAGCGGTCGGTTGTTCTATAGTATCGACGGCGGCGCCTGGACCGATGTAGCGATGGCGTCGCTTGCCGACAACCATTATCTGGCCACACTTCCGGCAGTAAATTGTGGAAGTTATATCGAGTTCTATGTGCGAGCCCGCGAGGCCGGTTCCACGTATTATTATGATCCTGACCCCGCGAGTCCTAATCGCGCCGACCCGGCTACCAACGTGATTGTCGTTTTTGCTGATGATTTTGAAACGGACAAGGGCTGGACGGTCTCAGGCGATGCTACCGACGGACAATGGGACCGGGGGACACCGGTCGGCGGGGGAGATCGCGGTGATCCGGCCACAGATTTTGACGGATCGGGCCAGTGTTATCTGACCGATAACGTTGATGACAATTCGGATGTCGACGGCGGAACCACCACACTGACCTCACCGTCTTTCGACTTGTCGATCGGGGACGCGAAGATTCATTATGCGCGATGGTATTCCAATCATGTCGGCGCGGATCCCAACAACGATGAGGCTTATATTTACATATCGAATGATAACGGCGCATCCTGGGTGCTGGTTGAAACTATCGGTCCGGTTACTCAGGCCAACGGCGGCTGGTACGAGAACACTTTCCTGGTGTCCGATTATGTCGCTCCGTCATCTCAGATGAAAATACGGTTTGATGTCAGTGACCTCGCGGGCGCTTCGGTGGTCGAAGCCGGGTTCGATGACTTTTCCGTTACCGTGTATGAATGTGTGCAGGATCGACCGCAGATCACTACTGTTGACATACCGGACTGGACTCAGGGGGTTCCGTACTCCGAGTTTCTTCAGGCTACCGGCGGCACGCCGCCGTACACCTGGTCCGATAAGTTCAACGATTTGGCCGGAAGCGGTCTAAGTGTCGCCACCGATGGTAATGTCAATGGTACGCCCTCCTCGGCGGGGAACCTTTCGTTTACAGCGATGGTGACAGACAGCAACGGATTTGTGGATGAACAGCTGTTGAGTTTCGTTATCAATCCGCCGGTGCAGATCAATACGACATCACTGCCGGATCACACTGCAGGAGCCGCTTATTCCGAGCAACTCAACGGCAGCGGCGGCACCGGATCGCTAATCTGGACCGACAAGTTCAACGATCTGGCCGGAACCGGTCTTAGTCTGGCCTCTGATGGCTCTATAACCGGTACGCCGGTAGCAGGAGTCGTTTCGTTTACGGCGGTGGCGACCGATGCGGTGGGGGGTGTTGCTGAACAACCTTTGAGTATGACAATCAACCCGGAACTGCTGATTTCGACAACAAGCCTTCCCGATGGTGTGGAGGGTGTTGCGTATTCAGTACAACTTGCGACTACAGGCGGCACCGGTGTGGTGACCTGGGCGGACAAGAACGGCGACCTTGCCGGAACCGGTCTGGCGCTGCAACCATCGGGGCTTTTGACCGGTACGCCG
>JAJRTA010000200.1 GCA_024278515.1 Candidatus Zixiibacteriota bacterium | reverse complement strand
GTGCCCGCGGCGCAGGCCTTGTTCATTTCGAAGTCGACCACGGTACGCTTGTCAATCGAAATATACTTGGAGTCCTGGCCGCCGATTTCAAAAATGGTGTCGACGGTCGGATCAATCGCTACGGCCGCTGTGGCCTGGGCTGTGATTTCATTGCGGACGATGTCGCCGCCGACAAAATCCGAAGTCAGGTAACGACCGGAGCCGGTGGTGCCGACCGCACGCACATTGACCCGGTCACCTACTTCCTTACCGATTTCTTCAAGTCCGCGTCGAACCGCCTCGATCGGACGACCTTCGGTCATCAGGTACCGTCGGGCTATCACTCGATGGTCTTTGTCGATCAGTACGAGATTAGTGGACAGCGATCCGACATCGATACCGAGAAATACATCGAGACCGTCGATATCGGTCGGACGTTCAGCGCTGGTGATATCGTAATGTTTGGTGTCGGGAAAATTGAACGACAGTGCCTCACGTC
Organism: Candidatus Zixiibacteriota bacterium; assembly: GCA_024278515.1. Classification (GTDB taxonomy): domain Bacteria; phylum Zixibacteria; class MSB-5A5; order GN15; family FEB-12; genus JAJRTA01. The sequence continues at coordinate 13,666 of JAJRTA010000200.1, read as the reverse complement.
CGGACTTGGGGACTTCGCGATATTTCAGGTAAGCGTCGATCTTGTCCGGATCAAATTGCTCAACGGTTGCTTCCTTCTGTTGAGCCAGCAATGCCGCGCCGACCGCGCCGATTACGTTGAAATGGTCAGGGATGATCAGTTCATTCGGTTCCAGTTCGAGAATCTCGGTGAAGGCGCGGATCATGCCGGGGTTGGCCGCCACCCCGCCTTCGAAAACTATCGGTTTGATGAATTTCTTGCCGCGGGCGATCGAACTTTTGAAATTTCGAGCAACGGCGAAACAGAGACCGGCGACAATGTCATAATCCGGCGTGGCTACCTGTTGCAGGTGAATCATGTCGGATTTGGCGAAAACCGAACAGCGTCCGGCGATTCGTGGCGGATGCTTAGACTTCAAGGCCATCTGGCCGAACTCTTTTTCGATGCTTATCTTGAGACGTCCGGCCTGTTGATCCAGAAACGATCCGGTTCCGGCAGCGCATTGGGCATTCATAGCGAAATCAACCACCAGTTTCTGCTTGCTGTCCAGAATCAGCAGTTTGGAATCTTCACCACCCATTTCAATGACGGTTTTGGCTTCCGGCACCACATGGTAATTGCCCGCGGCCAGCGCGCCGATCTCGCCGAAGAATTGCCCGCCCAAAACAGATTGTGTGGTCTTGCCGCCAATACCGGTACAACCGACGGTTATTGTCCGACCGTTCAAATGGCCGAACGTTTCATCCAGAAGCTCTCGTAATGTTTCAAAAGGGTTACCGCGAAAACGACGATATTCCGTGTCCACGATCCGGTCGTTTTCAAGGAGAGCCAGCTTTACCGACACCGATCCGATGTCTATTCCCAGAGACAGTTTCTTTGCTTCCATGCTCTTAAATCAATACCTCTCGAAATGCAATGGCAAGTTATTTATTATACTATGTTACGTCATTTTTCGAAAACCGTTTGTCTTTGGTATATTGCCTCCTATATTCAACGCTCGAAGGAAGTAAATGGTATAGTCATGCGTTTGGTAGTACAGCGGACATCCGGCGTAGAAATCATAATCGACGGAAAAACTCACAGCTCGACATCAGCCGGTCTGCTGGTTCTGTTCGGCACCCGCAAAGGTGATACCGGGTCATCATGCGCCTGGCTGGCCGATAAAGTGGTCAATCTGCGGATATTCGAGGATGAAAACGACAAAATGAACCTTTCGGTCCGGGACATCGGGGGGGAAATAATGATCGTATCGCAGTTTACGCTGTACGCCGACACCCGCAAGGGACGCCGTCCTTCATACAACGAAGCCATGGAGCCGGATCAGGCTGAAAAATTGTACGACCTCTTTATCGACCAGGTTAAACGTTCCGGGCTGAAAACAGCCAGCGGAGTGTTCGGAGCCAGGATGGAAGTTAAGTTTGTCAACCAGGGACCGGTTACGGTGATAATCGATCATGACAGTTGACAACCTTCGATTACTGGCGCAACGCTGTAAACTTATCCTGGGGTCCGGTTCGCCGAGGCGATTACATCTCCTGCGGGAAGCCGGGGTGGCTTTTGAGCAGGTCGTTCCGGAGATCGAAGAACATTCGTCCTCGAATGAACATCCTTACGAATTCGCCGAGCGGCTGGCCTGTGAAAAGGCTTTATGGGTCGCCGAGCAGGTCGACCCGGAAGCGGTGGTGATTGGATGTGACACGGTAGTTGTTCTGGATAACAGACCGCTTGGGAAACCGGTCGATGAATCCGACGCGCTGGCGATACTCAAAAGCCTGTCCGGGCGACAGCATGTTGTCTGTACGGCGGTCGCGCTGGCCGGGGCTGGAAAGGCGGTGATCTCAGGTTACGAACTGACCAAAGTCTATTTCAATGAGGTCTCGGAATCACAAATTACGGAATACATCCGTACCGGTGAGCCGATGGACAAGGCGGGAGCCTACGGAATACAGGGAATGGGGGCTTTTTTGGTTGACAGAATAGAGGGGCAATTGGATAATGTAATCGGTTTACCGCGCCTTCTGCTGGATAATCTGGCGGGCGTATTTTTGAACCAGGATAAATAGGAACGGCCGTACTAACCGACAATGACCGAAGTTCATATCAAAATCGGCAAGCTTCTTCGCATGGAGCGAACGCGCAAAGAAATCGCGCTCGAGGATATTGCCGCCGACCTGAAGATTACAGAAGAGAACCTGCTGGCGGTGGAAGAGGGGGATGTCGGCAGGGTACCGTCGGAACTATATTTCAATCTTTTCGCCAAAGCGTACGCCGAGGAACTGGGGATAGATTACGAGGCCACAATCGAGGCGATTAAACAGGATCTGGAGAACTCTTCGGCGGAAGCCGAGCTTGCGCAACAGTCGGCCGGTGATGACGCCGCCTCGGGCGGCGATGGCGAACCGATGGCTGAGCAGGCGGATAAAAGTTCCGGCGGCGCGGATCATGTCCATTTCAGGAAACTGGCCTGGATACTCGGTATCGTTGTAGTAATCTTTATTGTCCTGCTGGTCGCAAACGAGTTGTTCTTCAAATCGGATGAAACGACAGACGAATATATCCCACCGGCCCAAACTGTAACGGAACCTGAGGACGAGGCGGTCGTGGACACAAAAATGACTTCTGCGTACGACTGGAACGTGCCGGGTTATACGCCGCCTGATTCGTTGAAATTAGTATTAACAGCTCGCACCGAAAGCTGGGCCGCGGTGCTGGCCGACGGAGATACCGCTATTTATCGGACCCTGACCCCGGGACGGCGCTACGAAGTGGCCGCCGCCTACCGTTTGCGGGTTTCGGTCGGGGTGCCTTCGGCGGTAATGATCGAACTCAACGGACAACAGGTCAACCTTCGCAACCCGGAAAGCGGCCGGATCTCCGGCGTGAAAATCGACCAGGTCAATCTGCGGGAGTTTCTCGACCGTCCTTTGACCGGTACGACCGGCCGTCGTCCGGCTCCGTCACCACCGGCTGAAACTCAACTGTCGAAAAGCGATACCGTGCAGGCAAAGTCTGATGATGTGGATACGGTCGCGGCGCAAGTGAATGGTGAAGGCAGGTAGGTGGACATGAGCGTCAGATCAATGCTCGGCAGGTTCCGGCTCAGGCAGATGTGTAATCACATGGAGCCTGCGGAAGTCAGTTTTCCCGGTTCCCTGAAGGAGCCGAAGCATATTTTGGTCTGTCTGCCCGGGACTTTGCGCGAGCTGACTCTGCTCAAGCAGTTCCTTCCGGAGATCAAGGAACTGTTCAAGGCGGCCCGGATATCCCTTCTCTCTCTGCCCGGCGTACGTGTGTATGATATGTATCCGCGCAAGGGATTCAATATCCTCACGCCGTCATCGGATCAGATGACCTGGTTCGGTCTGCCCAAGAAAAGCTATGTGAAAACATTACAGGATTTCAAATTCGACCTGGTTCTGGATTTCAACCTGGAACCCAACCTGTTCATATCGGGACTCCTTTTGAACTTCCCTTCGGCCGTGCGTGTCGGACGCGGTAATCATCTCGGCGATCCTTTTTATAATCTGGAAATCAAGACCCGTTATCTTCGCGACGAACGCAATATCTATCGTTCCATGCTGAAGACTCTTACCACGATCAAGAACGCCACGCGGAACTCATCGAGCAGGGAGCAAAACTGACCACTATGGAGGCACTGTGTATCTCAAGCGACTGGATATCTTAGGTTTCAAATCTTTTGCCAACAAAACGACGCTTCGCTTCTCCAACGGAATCACGGCCATTGTCGGTCCCAACGGTTGCGGCAAGACGAATATTCTCGATGCCATGCGGTGGGTGCTGGGTGAACAGCGGGTGAGCCTGTTGCGTGGATCCCGGATGGAGGAAGTAATTTTCAACGGCACCCGTGATGTCAAGTCGCTCGGTATGGCCGAGGTGACGCTGTCGCTGACCAACAACAAGGGAATTCTTCCGACGGAATACTCCGAGGTACAGGTCACTCGGCGGCTGTTTCGTTCGGGGGAGTCCGAGTACCTGCTGAACAAAGTGCCGTGCCGTTTACGCGATATTCATGATCTGTTTTATGACACCGGAATGGGGGCGCATTCTTACTCGGTGATCCAGCAGGATATGATAGACGCGGTTATCTCCGATAAAGCGGAGGAGCGGCGGTTCCTGTTCGAAGAAGCGGCCGGGATCACCAAGTACAAACAGCGCAAAAAAGCGGCGCTGAGAAAACTGGAAGCCACCGAGAGCGATTTGCTAAGGCTGAATGATATTTACTCGGAAGTCCAGACGCAGGTGCGATCGCTCAACCGTCAGCAGAAGAAAGCGCAGAGATACCAGAACCTGCAGAATCAGATCAGGGACTGGGAACTGTACCTGAGCGCTAAGCGCCTGAATAACGCTCAGGAAGAAAAGAAGCAGTTGCGTGACCAGCTACAGTCGTTGACCGACCGGCGTCTGGACCGCGACGCCCTGGTCGATCGTATCAGCGCCCAGCTGGAGGCGGACCGCAAGGAACAACTGGACCTGGAGCAGGAGCTGAGCAAGGTATCCAGTGAGGTTTATGATGCCTCCGAGAAGGCGCATGAACTGGAGCGTGAGATTTCGGTGCTGGTCGAGAAACGGACCAATGCGCGGGCCACGATCGAACGGAACCAGAACGATATTCAGGCCTTGCAGAGCCGGGCTGAAATCATGGCGGCCCAGAAAGAACAGGACCGTCAGGAGTTGATCGAGCATAAAGCTGCTCATGAGAAACTACTGGTTGAACTGAAAAGTGCCCAGGAAGCGCAGGCCGAAGCCGACAAACAACTGCTCGAGGCCCGGAGTGTCAAAGACGCCGATAACCAAAAGCTGGTCGATCTCGAGGGGAAACTATCATCCGGCAAGACCGAAGATTCCAATCTCGCGAGCCGGCAGCAGGAACTGAGCGAGGCGATAAAAGCGCTGGAAGAGCAGATAGCTCAGCAGCAGACCGAACTTACCTCTATCCGGCAAAGGCTGTCGGGTGAACAACAGGAACTCGCCGAACTGAAATCATCGAAATCCGCAACCGAGGAGGAGGCAGCCTCGACCAGGGAGCGAATTGAACGCCTGCTCGAAAAAAGCGAAGAACTCTCGCTTGAACAATCGAACCTGCAGGCTTCATTGGAAGCATGTCAGGCACGCCGCAATCTGCTGGAAGAGATGATCCTGCATTACGAGGGATATGCCTCGGGTGTGGTCGAGGTAATGGAAATCCGGGATCGTTTTACAGGTATCAAGGGGACGGTGGCCGAGAAGTTTGTACCCGCAGAGGGGCTTGAATCGGCCATGGAAGCCGCCCTCGGTGAAATGGCCGGGTTTATGATCTGCGACAGCCGGGCCAGCGCCGAACAGGTGATCAATTACCTCAAGACACAGGGTAAAGGTAAAGTAGGTATCCTGGTGCCGGACAGCGGTACTCTCAATCCGGTGGTTAAACGACCGGAGATGCCCGCTGATGGATTCCTCGGCTGGCTCGATGCTTCGGTCAATACCGAGGATGAATTAAAGCCGCTTATGCAGGCGGTTCTGTCACGTACCGCCGTATTTGAAGCCGGAACCGATCCCACCGAAATACTCAGCCGGTTGCCATACGGGTTCAGCGCCGTTTCGACCGACGGTATTCTTTATAGTCGTAATATCATCTCGGGCGGGGCGGCTGAAAAGTTTTCGCTGTTCCGTCGTGAAGAGAAGCTCACCGAACAGGACAAAACCATCGAAGAACTGAAAGAGAAGCTCAAAGCAATCCAGCACGACAAGGATACCAATCAGGCCGATCTCGCCGGCGCTCGTGCGGATTCGGTGCGTCTTTCGGATAAGCTGAGCAATCTGAACGAAGAAATCAATGACGCGATCCAGAAGACCAACCAGTCGGAGTACCGTATCGGAAGCATTGAGAAGGAGATCGCCCGGTTAGAGAAAGAAAAGTCGGCGACTTCGGATAAACTGGAGAAAGTACGTCACCAGCAGTATACGCTTGGGCTTGATTTCAACCAGTTGGCTGCTGAGAAGCAGGCCCTGATGGATAATATGTCGCGGGCCAGGCACAATCTGGATGAGCTTGAAGCTGCCGCGGAGGCGGCGGATGAAAGCGTGTCCCGGTTGCAGGTACAGATGGTCGAATCACGCAGCAAGACGGAACAGATTGAAAGTAAGATCGCCCATCTGGCGGAACTCAAACTCGAGATTGAGAATAGTATCGAGGCCAAGCAGAACGAGATAGAACGTGCGCACAGCGACATCGCCAACGCCGATGAGACGGTAGGTAAGCTTGAAAAAGAGCTCAAGAATGTGTTCCGAACTCGTACAGAGGCGACCGAAAGGCAGAATCGGATGCGAACGGTTCAGTCCGAAGTAATGTCTCGTCTCACCGCTCGCGAAGAGCAGCTTAAAGAGGTCCGTACGGAAAAGGATTCGGTCAGCGAACAGATTCATCAGTTGGAGATGCGCATCAACACATTCGATTCCGAAATCGGATCGATCCGCCAGCGTATCCGTGAAGAATACGAGGTCGATATCGATTCGGTTGAAGTTTGTTGTCCTGATGACAAAATGGAGGATGATGAAGCGCGGGTGTTTCTGTCCGATCTGAAGGAACGGCTCAAGAACTTCGGGGCGGTCAATCTGCTGGCTCTTGAAGAGTATCGGAAAGCGTGCGAGCGGGAAGAGTTCCTGAAGGAGCAGCTTGGAGATCTCACAACCGCCAAAGATGACCTTAAAAAAACGATATCGAAAATCAACAGCACGGCGCGTCAGCTTTTCAATGAAACGTTCGAAAAAGCGCGGGCCAATTTCAAGAAGCTGTTTGTCGATCTGTTTTCAGGCGGGGAAGCGGATGTTTATCTTGAGGATCCGTCCGATCCGCTGGAGTCAGATATTATGATTATCGCGCGGCCGCGTGGCAAGAAACTGCTGTCGATCACGATGATGTCCGGCGGCGAACGGGCGTTGACTTCGATTGCGTTGCTGTTTGCCCTGTACCTGGTGAAGCCGTCACCGTTCTGTATTCTTGATGAGATCGACGCGCCGCTTGACGATGCCAACTGCCGTCGCTTCCTGAATATCATTCGCAATTTCAGCGTGCAGACACAGTTTGTGATCATTACCCACAACAAGATCACCATGGAAACTGCTGAGAATCTGTATGGTGTTACTATGGAACAGCCGGGTATCTCGCAGTTGGTAGCGGTGAAGTTTTCCGATGTCACCGAAGATGCCGACTCCGGCAACCTGGTGATAAACAGTCCGGAACCATCCAGTGAAACGGTGTCGGAATATGACGATAACACCGTAGGCGCGACAGAAGAGGCGGTGCTTCCGAACAATGTCGCTGAGCGGATGCAGTCCGACCTGTCCGTTGTCGATGACCCTCGCACCGAAGACTGATTGGGTGGGGCCTATGTTCAGCGCTTTTGAAAAATTGAAGAGTTCGCTCAGCCGCACCAAGGATAATATCCTCGGAAAAATCAACGAGGTGGTTCTCAGGCGAAAAATCGACGATGAACTGCTGGAGGAAATCGAGGAGATTCTGATTGAGTCCGATGTCGGTGTGCCTGCGACGATGCGTCTGATTGAGGCTGTCCGCGAAAAGGCAAGACAGCAGGGACTCACCGAGGGAGGCGATGTGATGACGCTTCTGAAGGAAGAGATCAAAACTATTCTCGCCCAGAGTCAGGTGACCAACGAGGCAACCGCGACAAAACCGGTCGTCTGGCTGATTGTCGGAGTAAACGGGGTCGGGAAAACGACCACGATCGGCAAACTGGCCACGCTTTTTTCATCGGAAGGCAAGAAGACGATGATTGCGGCCTGTGATACTTTTCGGGCGGCCGCTATTGAGCAGGTTGCGATCTGGGCCGAGCGCAGCAACGTTGATATTGTCCGATCCCAGAGCGGGTCCGATCCGGCGGCAGTGGCGTTTGACGCGGCCCGCGCGGCGGTGGCGCGCGGGGTGGATATCCTTCTGGTCGATACGGCCGGGCGGCTTCATACCAAGGCCAACCTGATGGAGGAGCTGAAGAAGATCCGTCGGGTGATAGACAAAGCGGCCCCCGGCGCGCCGGTGTTCAGTAAGCTTATCATCGATGGTTCCACCGGTCAGAATGCGCTTTCACAGGTCAAAGTGTTCAAGGACGCGGTCGGGTGTGACGGCCTGATTGTCACCAAGCTTGACGGCACGGCTAAGGGGGGAGTGATGATCGCGGTGTCCGAGGAACTGGGCGTGCCGGTGGATGTTATCGGGCTGGGGGAAGGGATTGATGATATTCAGAAGTTCGACCCGGCCCGTTATGCCGAGGCGCTGTTTGCATGAAAACAATCCCGGTCAAGACAGAGACGCGAAGGCAGATGATCGATGTCACGCAACCGGTGCAGGACATTGTTTCTGAATCGGGTGTAGTCTCAGGTCTTGTCTTCTGTTTTGTTCCCCACACTACCGCGGCGGTAACAATAAATGAGAACGCCGATCCGGATGTGACCCGCGATATACTCTACAAGCTCGGCAAAGAGATACCGAAAGAGGACGGGTATCATCACGCGGAAGGCAACTCCGATGCCCACGTCCAGGCGTCTTTGACAGGTTCCTCGGAGCAGGTGTTGTTCGAAAACCGCCGGCTGGTGCTGGGGAGGTGGCAGGCGATCTATTTCTGCGAATTCGATGGTCCCCGCAAAAGACAGATGATAGTCAGGGTTATACCGCTTGATTAAAATCCGCATCATCGTGGTGGGGAAAGACAAGGATCGATGGATCGAAGAGGGGTGCGCGCACTTTGAGAAACTGCTGGGGCGCTACGCCGAAATATCCTGGGCCGTTGTTCCCTCCGAAAAAGCATCAAAGAATATAAGTGCGGCCGAGATAAAGAAGCATGAGGCGTCACGGGTGATAAAATCATTGGATAAGGGGCTGCTGATCGCTCTTGCCGACTTCGGTACACGCCTGGACTCGCGTCAGTTTGCCCGGAACCTGGAGCAGTGGCAGGTGATATCGGGTGGGCGGATCAGTTTCGTTATCGGCGGCGCTTATGGACTGGATGAAACGATTTTGTCGCATGCCGACAACGTCATCTCGCTTTCACCATTGACTTTTTCTCACCAGTTGGTGCGGTTGGTTCTTTTGGAACAACTTTATCGCGGATTTACCATTCTCGCCAATACCGGCTATCACAAATAAGAACGCCCGGCTATGACAGCCGGACGTTCGAGGGCAAAAATACGAGGTGGGTCTTATTTCAACAGGATCATCTTTTTAGTGGCGCTGAAACCACCGGCGTCGAGCCGGTAGAAGTAAACACCCGAAGCGGCAGCAACACCGCGTTCATCAAAACCATCCCAGACAATCAAGTGACGGCCGGCCGAAGAGGAACCGGAGTAACTGCGTACCAGCGAACCGGTGACATTGTAAATAGTAAGTGTCCAGGTCGATGCCTGCGGCAGACTGAAGCTAACCGTAGTCTGTGGGTTGAACGGGTTCGGGTAGTTCTGGGAAAGGCCGAAGTCATGCGGCAGGTTATCGCCTTTGGCCACGCTTGTGTACGGGCGACCCTGGTAGTCGACGATCTCGTGTTCTCTGAGTACCGGAGCATCAGGGCCCGAGAATGGAATCTCAAGCAGCCGGTGGGTTCCGGGTTCAATCATTCCGGATCCGAAATTGTAAATCAGCACTCTCAGCTCGTTGTCACGGATGCTGTAAAGGATATCCATGTTTCCTGCGTCTTCCGAAAGGGTCGGAGTCAGGACCTCGGTAGTTTCATTCAGGTCGAAGACGAACAAGGCGGCACCGATATTACTGACAGCATCGGTAGTGATACCCACCCTTCCATCAGATCGCTCAATCGAAACAAGCAATGGTTCAGAGTACGGTATCAGTTTCGGGATCGGATCAGCATCGCCGATGATTACCCGAATCAACAGGACAAGGTCGGCCACGCTGAGCGTGACACCGTCGGCGTTGACATCGGTGGCGGCGATCTGGCCTGCGACATTTTCTACGAACACGCTCAGGCCGTGGACGAAATAGTTGGAGAAGACCACCGCGTCGGCGATTTCGTAGGCGACACCGTTAAGGTTGATATCGCCCCGGTCGTCAATTGAATCGGGGTGAATTACGCAAATACCGCCGTTGATGAATTCGATACAGCGGATGGGATCGATTTTGCCGCCGCCGAAACAATCGTCGCGTGTTCCCATACCGAAGGGACGCGAACTCTCAGGGAAATTGACATCATCCGTCTCATCCCACAGGATATTGTTTTCCGGGTTGAATATTCTGACATCGACAAAGAGGTCATATCCGGATGTGTCGGAGACGGCGTTGTCGGCGCATGAATACCAGGCAAAGTTTATCGGCAGGAACTGATCGCCCAGGTTCTGATCATTGGCCACCTGGTATTGCATCTCGACCAGAACACCATCAGGCAGCAGGGATGCGTGAGGGGGATGACTGGGCCCATTGTTGATATCAGCGATACCGACAAAGCGAATGAGGCAGGACGGACAAGCCGTACCGCAGTCGGCTGCATTAAGGCGATATTCGAAATACTCCCAACCGTCGACGGCAGTGCCTTCGATGGTGGCGAAAGTAAATGACATCACCGAGGCGTCAAAAGCCAGCAGGACGTCGAAGCCGCCAAGCCATTCACGGGATTCGATCAGCAGGTCGACTGTTTTGATCAGGCCGACCGGTGTACAGTCGTGGCCGTCGATGGTCATCCTGATACAAACATCGCAATCTTCCAGCTCTACTACCTCGACCCAGAACGAACCGTTGGTAGTACTGCAACCGTCATCCGCCTCGAAACAGAATTCATACAGTCCGAAGGCGTCGGGCAGGAAGCAGATCTGCCCCGAGTCATTGGTGGCAAATTCAAAAGTACCCGGTCCGCACACCTGAGCTAGAGTAATATCATTTTCGAGATCGGTGGCGAAAATACCGTCGACGCAAATCAAAGTAGTGTCATCGATACACCTCTCGAAGATTAATGTCTCCTGCGGCAGGAACAATTGCGGCGGTTGATCGCCGGTAACATTGATTGTCGTGGTGCAGGTATCGGCGTTGCATATTCCGGTCGCGATCGTAGTGATATCGTAGCTGCCGGGTTCATCGATTACCATACAGACCTGGCCGTCGATATAGGTGGCGGGCGGCGAGACAGTAACCTCGACATCAGTTCCGGTAACTGTTACCGGGTAACAAAGCTCGACCGGATTAGTCAGGCAAAGCAATGTGTCGATATTCGAAGGACACGTTACAGCGGGAGGTTGCGGAATACTGACATCGAGGTCGAACTCGCAGGTATCTATACCGCACTGGGCTTCCGCGGTGACCATTATATTGTACAGACCTGTTTCTTCGACATAGACACAAAGTTTACCCGTCTGGGGATCATAAGAGCCGTTGGGTGTAATAGTCACTGTCGCGTTGGCAGGGCTGATTGGCATCGTTATGCAGATGGAATCGGGACCGCAAAGAGTGTCATACACTGTCGTCGGCGGGCATACGATCAGCGGTGATCCGCCGGGTTGAATTGTAACCACGGTAGTGTCGTAAGCGGCTTCGCCACAGGCGTCGCGGACTGATATGATCACCTCGAAGATACCGAAATCATCCGGAGTGAAACAGACTTCATCGCCGACTATCTCACCGTGAGTTGTCGAGACTTCGATGATGTTGTCGTCAGGATCACCGGTAATGATCGGGATACAGACCTCATAAGGTTCGCACACGACCAGGCTCGTATCAGGACCACTGACAATAGTCGGTGGGCTGTTGAACGTGGAGGTGACACTGAAACCGTAGGTGTCGGCATTGCAGTTGGCAGAAGCAATCATGGTTATGTCAAGAGTCCCCGAATCAAGTACAGGAACACAGACCGTGCTTCCAGTGATATAGGCCGGTTCCGAGACGGTAATGTTGGTCACCGCGGAAGAGGCGGCGAAATCGAAACAGACCGTATCCGGAGCGCAGAGAAGCAGGGCTGTGTCGGGAGGACAAGTGATAGTCGCGGCGTCTGGAATTGTGACTTTGACCGGCACAAGGCAGGTGTCGCTGTTACACTGGGCATCGCCGATTACGGTTATTTCATACAAACCGGCCGAATCGGCATCGAAACAGAGCTGCCCGTTGGTATATGAACCGATAGAGGTGCTGACCGTAAAGTTGTTTCCGATTATTTCCAGCGGTACGCAGACTGTCTCAGGTCCGCAAATCGGTTCCGCGTTGATTGTATCTCCGGGACAGGTAATCTGTACATATTCGCCCATTTCAACAGTGACACAGGCATTCAGCGTGTCGGCCAGGCCGCATTCATCAACGGCTATTACCTCGACACAATAATATCCCGAAGTATCCGCGGGGAAACATATCTCACCGGTGGTTTCGTCATAGTACCCGACATCCACCAGTACTTCGGCAAGGTTCCCTTCGTTATCACCGAACGAAATCGGAACACAAACTTCAGGAACGCAGGTGGAAATTACACTGTCGGCCCAGTCATACACGATGAAGGGCGGAGTGTTGAAGTCCACGGTTACCGTGATCGAATCGGCGTCCTGCTCGCCGCATTCGTCGAATGCAGACACGATGATATCGTATTGTCCGGCAGTATCGGCATTGAAACAGATCTGACTGCGGAGAGAATCAAACACACCTCCCTCGACAATTACATCGGTCAGGTTGCCGTCGTGATCGAACACGCCGACAGGTAAACAGAGCTCCGTCGCGTCGCAGGTCATGAATGTCGAATCGGGCGGAAGCAGAACCAGCGGGTTGTGGTTACACTCGATTACAACGGTGAAGCTGCAACTGTACTCGCTGCAGGGAGTGGTTACATCAACAGTTACTTCGTTGGTGTTGCCGCACTCGGAGAAGAAGCAGATTGACTGCAGACTATCATCGAACCAGGTGTTGATGCCGGTTACATTGACGGTCGCTCCTTCGGGGATACCATAGATCGGCAGGCAGAAAGTATCGCCGACACAGGTGAAGATAGTAGTATCGCCGGGACAGGTTATCTGAACGCCCTGGTCGGTCTTGATAGTAACGTAGGCGGTGTCGGCATCGGTGGCTCCGCAACTGTCGGTCACGGTGGCGATGATCTCATAAGTGCCGCTGTCATACGGCGTGAAGCAGATTTCGCCGTTACGGTAAGTGCCGCCGGAGACATTGATGCTCGCGATATTGTTATCCGGATCGGAGATGTCTATCGGCAGGCAGATGGTCTGCGGGTAGCACAGGTATACCATAGTGTCCGGCATCCCGGCGGCAACCGGCGGACGGTTCGTTCCGACGAGGATATTGACCGTGTCGGTCGCCGACTGATTGCAGGAATCGGTCACGGTAACAATCATCTGGTATTCGCCGCCGCCATCAGGAGTGAAACATATCTGAGAAGCAGCTTCGTTATAAATACCGAGATTGGTAATCAATGATTCGAAGACTTCGATCGTAGTAACATCGACACAGATTTCCGACGGTTCGCACTGGCCGAGGTCGAGATCGGCGCCGAGGTCGACAAACGGCGGGGGACCTGAAGTGACGGTTATATTCACCGTGTCGACAGCCGTAAGGCCGCAGGAATCGGTAGCTTCAACTATCACCTCGTAGAGACCTTCGAACTCGACATCGAAACAGACCTGTCCGGTCAGGGGATCATACGCCCCGTAATTGGACACGATAGTTGCGAGGTTGCCGTCATTGTCGCCG
>JAJRTA010000199.1 GCA_024278515.1 Candidatus Zixiibacteriota bacterium | reverse complement strand
CCTTCATCAAAATAAGCAAAGAAGATCTCGACCGGCGATTTGGACGTGCCTGATCAATTTACCATTCCGATAATTTGCGGTCCCACCGGCTGCGGCAAAACATCAGCCGCCGTGCAGTTGGCCGAACATTACCCTGTCGAAGTAATCTCGGCGGATTCTCGTCAGGTCATCAAATATCTCGATATCGGGACAGCCAAGCTGACAAAAGAAGAATGCAACAAACTTGCCTTTCATCTCGTCGATATAGTCGAACCGGGCGAAACATATTCGGCCTATCGCTTTGTAGTAGACGCCGAACAGGCTATCAGGGAAATCCTCGCTCGCCGTCACTGGCCGGTTGTTGTCGGAGGAACCGGACTCTATCTGAAAGCTCTTACCGAAGGCGTTGTGAAGATCAACGCCGAAAGTTCGACTATCCGAGCCCGTCTGGAGGAAGAAATGAAAGAGCTTGGTAACATTGCGATGTATGAGCGACTGGTCAGTCTTGATCCGGATGAGGCATCGCGACTGCATCCCAACAACAAAGTACGGATAATCCGCGCTCTGGAAATCTGTGAACTGACCGGCCAATCCAAAACCGATTATTTGGCTGAAGCGGACCACTTCAAGGTTGATTACAGGTTTAGTTTCCATTGCCTGTTGCCCGACCGTGACGAACTGTATGAGACGATCAATAAGCGGGTAGACTCGATGTTGACTGCCGGCTGGCTGGAAGAACTGAAAAGGCTGGTGGATCAGGGGTGGGGGGAACGGATTGCGAGATCGCGAGTTATTGGTTATGCTGAACTGCTCGAATACTTAAACGGCAGGATTTCATTAAATGAAGCGGTAGAGCAAATAAGGCAGGCAACCAGGCGCTACGCTAAGAGACAATATACCTGGTTTCGTCACCAGGCGAAAGGCGTTGTTTACCAAACCCTTACGGGCCTGATTGAGGGTTTGGAGACAGAGTTTGCCAACCGAAAAGTAAATTAAAACTTGCCTGAATGCCGGTAGATTCTTTTTGTTAACAGGTTAGTTGCCTTATGGTTAAGTAGGCCGAGGCCGATTCCGATAATGACAGAAAGTGTAATAACGTTTCTTTTTAGAAGGATTCTGATGGTAAGCAGTTTTTTGAATAGACATTTCGCAGGGAGTGTAATTTTTACTTTTTGCCTGTTGTCGGTTTTCGGTTGTGGTGGCCGCGGTAGTATGCACACGCCCGGTGTCGATTCGGAAGGACATCGTCCTGTCTGGTCCGATACTACCGCAACCGAAACGGAACAGAAAGATTCCGGATCGGCTCATCCTTTAACCTATGGTTCGAATCATGAAAGCTCACCGGTCGTCCGTTCCGACCAAAATGATCCCAACGAAATCCCCGATACGGAACAGTCCGCTGTTCAGTATGGCCGGGTATGGTCGTTCGGTAACGCTGATGTCTCCGATTCCGCATCGGCGGTCGATGATGATATCTGGCGGAAATTCGACCTGGCTGAGGAATACCACCTGATGGGTGTTATGGCCAACCGTGAGGCCAGTTGGGAAGAGGCGCAATATTATTTTGAAAAAGGTCTGAGAATCCTGGCCAAGCTCGATATTGAAGCAGACTCGATCGCCTCGCCCGAGGCGCTCAAGTATAACCGGTTGCTTGACAATTTCGTGGCCGACTATCGCGTGACTCTTCGCTCGCTCGGCCATCTCGAACCGGACGTATCATCGAGTGTGATTATTGAACGATTCGGTGACCTGGCGCCCGGTCTCGGTGACGATACTTTACAGGTCTTTGATGGTGAACAAACCAAAGTGACCTATGACCTTCCGGTAGTTATGAACGACAGGGTCAAAAGGTCGATAGTCTATTTCCAGACCGTGGCGAAAGATGCCTTCAGGAAATACCTCGCGCGTTCAAAACGTTATACGCCCATGATGAAACGGATTCTGGCCGAATACGGCCTGCCGCAGGATCTGATCTATCTGTGTCTGGTCGAGTCCGGATTCAATCCGAATGCTTATTCATGGGCGCGCGCCATGGGGCTTTGGCAGTTTATTTCCTCGACCGGCCGACTATACAACTTGAAGCGAAACTGGTGGATAGATGAAAGAAAGGATCCTGTAAAATCAACTCATGCCGCCTGTCGGTTCCTCAAAGATTTATACGAAAAGTTCGGAAACTGGGAACTGGCTATGGCGGCCTATAACGGCGGACCTGGTCGTGTCAGCCGTACTATCAAAAAACAGAAAACAAACGATTTCTGGAAAATGAAGCTTCGCCGCCAGACCATGGACTACGTGCCGTTGATTTACGCGGCGGCGATTATTGCCAAAAATCCCGAAAAATATGGTTTTACGGATATTGTTCATGAACCTGAAATTGTTTGGGATGAGGTGGAAATCGATCGCTGTCTCGAACTGTCGACTGTGGCCAAAGAGTTGGGGACAACGACCGCGGAATTGAAACGTCTCAACCCGGAATTACTCAGAAAATACACACCACCTGATGCTAAAAAATACAAATTGAAAATACCGGTCGGGACTAAGGAAAAGTTCTACGCCGCTTATGACCGGATGCCGTCCCCGCAGGAAACCAGCTGGGTCCGTCATACTATTCGTCGAGGAGAGACCGTATCGACAATCGCCGCTCGCTACGGAGTTTCCCAGTATGCTATTTTGGAGGCCAACAACCTTAGCCGTCGCTCTACGATCTACGCCGGCAAGAAGCTGATCGTTCCGGTGCCGATGGATCGAAGCAGTCAAAAATCGTACTCGAAACCGAAAAACCGTACGTACAGTGCAAAGAACTCTATTTATACCGTCCAGCGCGGCGATACTATGTGGGATATTGCGCGCGCCTTCGGAACTACCGTAGACGCCCTGCGGCGGGTCAATTATATCCGGCGCGGTTCCCGCATCTATGTCGGACAAAAGCTGAAGATACCGTCATCGGCCAAAGTAAAACCACAGAACAATTCTTCAAAGCCAACTTATGCTGCGAATAAAAGCTCCCGCTCCTCCTCGGGTAAAGTGAGCAAATACAAAGTCAAATCAGGCGACACTATCTGGGATATCGCCCGTAAGTACGGAACTACTACCGCCAAAATCCGTGCTCTGAACGGCCTCGGCCGATCCAGCCGGATTTACCCCGGCCAGGTGCTCAAAGTTTCCGACGGAAGTTCAGGAGACTATATTGTTCATAACGTCCGGCGCGGTGACACTCTGAGCCGTATAGCGCAGAAGTATCGAACCAGCATTGCCCGTATAATATCGGCCAATGATATTGATGATCCCGATGAACTGGCGGTCGGGGCCAGGTTGAAGATATATGTCAGGTGACAGGATTATTGGGTATGGCGCGTAAAAGAGATATTGTTATTGCCGTTGTAATAGGAGTGTCATTCATCCTGGCGATGGGTTTTTTCGGGTTGATGTTTATAGGGCTGATGTCGGGTGATGCCGATTTTGAGTTTGCGTCATTTGGTGGTGACATCGGGATTGTGGAAGTCTTTGGAGTGATCGACGAATCATCCGGTCGCAAATGGATCGAGCAGATCGACAAATACGCCAAATCCAGCTCTATCGAAGCTATTATTATTCACATTAACTCAGGTGGGGGAGGAGCCGCGATTTCTCAGGAAGTTTACGACGCGATCCTCAGGGCCCGCCGGGAAAAACCGGTGGTGGCGGCAATGGCTTCGGTGGCTGCTTCGGGAGGCTATATGATTGCCTGCGCCGCAGATCGTATTATAGCCAACCCCAGTACCCTGACCGGCTCTATCGGTGTTATTATCTCATTCCATACGGCCGGAGAACTGCTGGACAAGATCGGAATTGGTACTGAGACGATCAAGTCAGGCGAACTCAAGGATGTCCTTACTTATAGTCGTTCCATGGAAGAGGACGAACGGTTGATGATGCGTAACGTGGTTATGGATACCTACGAACAGTTCGTGGATGTTGTCGCTGAGGGGAGGGGTATGGAAAAGGATGAAGTATATCCTTTTGCCGACGGTGCGGTATTCACCGGTCTGCAGGCGTACAATCACGGCCTGGTGGATACGATAGGAGGGCTTGATGAAGCGATCAATCTGGCGGCCGATCTGGCCGGGATATCGGGTGAGCCGGTGGTGGTCAGACAGTATGAACGCAAACGGGTTACCTTGTTTGATATGCTGGGCGGACTGCTTGGTGAGGTTCGAAGCGCTGTAAATCAGGAATTTTCCGGTCCGCAATTGATGTATCTGTATAAATAACCAAAAAAAAGAGAAAAAATCGAAGAAATCTATAGACATTAGATGATTTTTTGCTTTTCTTAGCCGTCGGCGTTGCGTATCCTTGCGTGTCCCATAGGGTTATAAAACGATACGGAAAGCCGGCAGATTGGATTATTGAATATGAAACGGTTAGTATACAAAGACAGTCTTCTCCAGGGAGGACTCAGTGACTAAAGCCGACTTAGTTGAAAAAGTGGCCGAGAAAACCGGCCTCACCAGAACGGATGTGGCGGTGGTTGTCGATTCATTCCTCGACACCGTCAAAAAATCGCTTGAAGCTGGTCACGGGATAGAAATCCGTGGCTTTGGTACTTTCAAGGTCAAACTGCGCAAAGCCAGAAAGGCCCGTAATCCGCGTACCGGTGAGGTTGTACCGGTTCCGGATCGAAAAGTGCCGGTTTTTAAGCCATCCAATGAATTCAAGAACATGATCATTAAACAACCTATCTGATCATGTTGATTACGGAGGATTAATGCCGAGCGGAAAAAAAAGGAAGCGTCTGAAGATCAAGACTCATAAGCGTAAAAAGCGCAGACGCGCCAACCGCCACAAAAAGAAGAAGAGTTAAACAGGCCCGCATATCCTCCGTTTACGTTCTTTCAGTCAACCTGTTGATTGAATCATCACAGGCTGTGTATGACGTTCTGTTCGATGGCGGATGGGTATGTGTAGTTTCGGTCTGCTCTTGTTTTCTGTTTAGAAAAGTAAGCTGCCCGTTAATAAAGCGGGCAGCGATTCTATTTATCGGGCTTGCCCGCTAAGCTATAATGCGTTAAACCCTAAGCAATAGCCACCTGAAGAGACGCTTGCGCTCCCTTTCAAAAAAACTCTAACAAATAAATCAACGGAATCAGCAACCTTTTTGTCGAGTTTGCGTAAGTTTATATCGTGAAAGAAGTAACTGCTTCATTCTATGAGGTGATATAAATGAAACATCTCCGATTACTTACAACCGTTTCCGTTTTCATATTGGCTCTGTCAATAAGTGCGCTGGCTGACAACTCCGGACGAATCTACGGCAGGATTACCACGGTTGATGATGATGTATTTGAAGGATTCATACGCTGGGATAAAAATGAGGGGTGCTGGGTCGATATTCTGAACGGTAACAAAGAACTTTCGAAAAGGTCACGCTCAAAGAGCAGGCGCTATCGTGATCGTGAAAGATCTATCGAGCTGTTCGGTATTACAATCGCCAGAAGCAGAGGTTCAAGCTGGGGAT
>JAJRTA010000198.1 GCA_024278515.1 Candidatus Zixiibacteriota bacterium | reverse complement strand
GTGGCCTGGGTACGCCTGAAGGAGATGTGAACAAATACTATACTATGCGGAACAAAGAATTCGACTATGACCAGGTGTTTACGGCTTCCAAACAGCCGAACGACTCGCTCTGGATTTATCCCAACCAGGCTATTGCAGCAGATGTTTCTGACGGTTTTGATACCCGGTACTTGCTTTCGTTCGGGCCGTTTACTATCAGACCGGGGCAGACATTACCGATTTCCTTTGCCTACCTGGCCGGTGAAAATTTCCACGAAGATAACTCAAACCTGGCCAACCTGCCCGACCGGCCGGCTGAATACTATGCCAACCTGAACTTCGATGACCTGGCTCTCAATTCAACCTGGGCGTCCTGGGTTTACGACAACCCGGGGGTAGATACTGATGGTGACGGATATTCCGGCAAATTGCGTATTTGTTGTGCTGAAAGCCTGTTGGATAGTGTTATCATCAGATGGGATACATTAGTACAGGATACGGTACGAGATACATTCTGGACTTTCGATGCCTGCGACACCTTCTTTTATGAAGGTGATGGCGTCCCCGATTTTCGCGGCGCCTCACCGCCACCGGCCCCGATTTTCTGGCTGATACCGGATGTTGGTAAAATTGGTGTTCGGTTCAACGGCCTGCTCAGTGAATCAACCAAGGATGTGTTCTCGCGTGAGATTGATTTCGAGGGGTATCGTGTGTACATGGCTCGCGACAGCCGGGCGTCGAGTTATAGTTTGATCGCTTCGTTTGATCGCGAAAACTATAACAAGTGGGTTTTCAACCCCAACAGAGTCGGCGGCCCCGGTTACGAGTTGCTTGAAACTCCATTCAGTATCGAGGAGTTGCGGAATCTTTACGGCAATGGAGATGAAAACTTTGATCCGCTGGCTTATACCCGGAGCAGCCCGTATGTTATGCCGGGATACCCCGACTCCCTGTTCTTTTTCGAAGCCCAGGATTTCAACGCTTCGCAGTTTGGCGTAACGACTGATATTCGTAAAATATATCCTGATGAGCCGTACCCGTCGACGCTTAATGCCGACTCCGCTCAACCGGGTGAGTTGACCGAAGACGGTTATTTCAAGTATTTCGAATACTATTTTGAGATCGACGGACTGCTGTCTGCTATTCCGTACTATGTTAACGTAACCGCCTTCGATTACGGTTCTCCGGAATCAGGCCTTGCATCGCTTGAGACTTCCGTAACACTTGGCGCCAAACAGGCGTACCCGTTGCCATCGTCACAACAGGTCAAGGAAGAAGACCTGGAAGTTTTTGTTTATCCGAATCCCTATCGTCTTGACGGTGAATATCGCGCGCGTGGTTTCGAGGGACGGACCGATAGCGACCGTCCTCCGGATCGTACTCGTCTGATTAATTTCGCCAACCTGCCGCCCAAGTGTACGATAAGGATCTATACACTTGATGGAGACCTGGTGCGTGAGATCGAGCACGATGTAGATCCGTCAGACCCGATGTCGAGCCATGATACATGGAACCTGATCACACGTAACACTCAACTGGTGGTCTCCGGCCTGTACTACTGGTCGGTTGAAGAGCCGAATGGTGATACCCAGATAGGAAAACTCGTCATTATCATGTAGGACGATGGCGAAAACATGAAAAAGTCGGAAGTCGCCGCATAAAAAATGCGGCGGCTTTTTTATCGGCATCAATGAGTGATATTGCGGAAATGGACAATAATAATCAGAACAGTGGGAGAGAGCAGCCGATAGAGTATCATATTGACGGTACTCTCGATCTGCACCAGTTTGCCCCGAACGAAACGAAGGAAGTCGTGTCGGAATATATTGATGAATGTCTACACAAAGGCATACTGACACTGCGGATCATTCATGGAAAAGGGAAAGGAGTACAACGCAGGATTGTGCACAGTGTCCTGAAGGATCATGCCGACGTTCTGAGATATCGACACGAACCGGACTCCGGAGGCAGTTGGGGAGCCACTGTTGTAGATCTGATCGCAGACCGAGGCAGGGTAAAGTAACTGTGTTGTGTAACTCGTAATTACGATTCCCGGCAATAAAAAAGCTCCGCATTGATTGCGGAGCTTTTTATTAAGTTTTCCTTCGGGAGTCGTCAGCGTACGTGAGATGAACAACGCCGGTTCGAGTTCCGTTTCCGTTGTACTATTTGATAAGCACCATCTTCTTTGTCGCGGTAAAGTCGGCCGCCTGCAGACGGTAGAAGTAGATCCCGGAAGCATAGGACGAGGCATCCCAGTCCACTCTGATATAACCGGCCTCATTTTCGCCGTACCATGTTCGCACTGTCTGACCGAGGATATTGTACACGGTCAGTTGCCATTCCGCCGCGATCGGCAGGGCGAACTCAAAAGTGGTCGATGGGTTGAACGGGTTTGGATAGTTCTGAGCCAGATGGAACGTTTCCGGCAGTTCTTTCAGTTTGCCGACCAGTGGGAATCCATCGTAACTGCCGATATCGATCCTGACCACTTCCGCGTCGGAACCCAGGATAACAACCGGACCTGCCTCGAGGAATGACTTGCCGTCCATATTGTAGATAAGGACACGGGTTTGTTTGCCATCAAAATTGTACCGCATCTCCATTGAAGACGCTTTCTCGTGCAGTATTGGTTTTACCTCGCCTTCAAGGATCATGCTTATAGCGCCGACACGGTAATCAGTGTCGGTTATATTCAGGATGCCGTCGTTTACCATAAGGTTGGCTTCCGGCATTTCACCAGGAGCGAGTTTCGGTATCGGTGGCGTATCGCCGACAATCACGCGTATCAGGTAAACAAGGTCGGCCACCGACAGTGTAATGCCATCGGCATTGACATCGGATGCCGCAATCTGGCCGTCAACATTGACATTGAATACCGACAGTCCGTAAACAAAGTAGTTACTGAACACAACCGCATCGGCAATTTCGTAGGCAACTCCGTTGAGGTTGATGTCGGCGCGCGCATCGATTGAGTCGGCACAGATAATATCAACGCCACCGTTTGTAAAGTCGATACAGCGTAGCGGTGTCGGTTTATTCGGGTCGCCGCCGATCAGGCATTGGTCAGGTGCCCCGAAGTAACCGGGGAATCCATAATCCAGATCCGTGATATTGTCGTACTCGAAGGTGTACACCTTTCGGGAGATCCAGAGAGTATCGCCCATTTTGTCTGAGAACGCGTTGTCACCGCAATCCATCCAGAAGAATGAAACCGGCGCGAACTGGCATTCGAGCGAACGATCATCGGATACCAGGAAGCTGATATTGGCCATCGGACCGGCGGCTTCATCGAAGAAACAAAGCGGATGGTTGGGACCGTTGTTGGTCTCGGCGATTGCCGTGATCCGCAACATACCCGAAGGACAACCGGTACCACAGTTGCCGTTGTTGCCGTGGCGATAGTTGAAATACTCCCAGCCACAGTCGTTATGCAACGCCCCCGGTTCCACGCTCTGCATAGTAAGAGCGGACTGGTCGTATGCTATCAGGATATCATAGCCGCCGAGTTCCTTGCCAGAACCATTGAGGAAGACACCGACCGTCTCGGATTGTCCCTGGATGGCGCTGTGGGTCTTTTCTATCTACACATGGATGCACTGATCGATCACAACCGTTACGCAGACCGTATCCACCACCGTTTCCTGGCATTGATCAGTGGCCGTGACGACCATACAGTAGTCACCGGAGCTGTCGGCCGTGAGACAAATACGCTGAGTCGCGGCGTCATAAGTGCCGATCGGGCCGACATTCACCGAGCCAAGGTTTCCATCCTCGTCATCGATCACCGCACTGAAGCAAACTTCACCCGGATCTTCCAGATACACGATCGGATTGCTGATCATATCAATGGTCGGTGGAGCGTTGTACTCAACTGATATAACGGTTGTGTCGAAGTCGGTCGCGCCGCAGGCATCGGTGGCTTTCAGGACGAAAGTATACGAGGTCTCACCGGCCGGGACAGCAAAACAGACATTACCCGCATTGTATACAGCTCCGGCTGGTCCGTCGACCAGTTCAACAGTCGAGAGGTTGTCATCCTCATCGAACGCCGTTACCGGGAAACACCGTGTTTCGGGAGCGCACATAAACCAGATATCGTCCGGTCCGGCATCGACAACCGGCGGACTGTTGATGTTGAAATCAACCGTGAATGAATCCTCACAGTACGCGCCGCAGGCATCGAGACACATCACGTGCACCGTCACCGACTGATCGGCGGTGGGCGTATAGACCCAGAAACTGTCGATAATCGAACCCGGTCCGGTGATGATTTCACAGTGATCAAAATTGCCGTCGATATCGCTGCCTGTCACACGGCGCATCACCTGCGTTGGGCTGCACTGGAAGTAGGCCGTGTCACCGGCCACATCACATGTCGGCGCACTGTTGATATCGATTTCGATAGTGACCGTATCCTCGCTGGAAGCGCCGCAAATATCGACCGAACGGAGAACGAAAACATATATCCCGGAAGTGTCCGGCGTAAAGCAAATCCGGCCGGCGGCATAGATCCCGACCCCCTCTGTCAGATAACAGGAATCCAGGTTATCATCGGGATCCGTACAGGATGCCGGCCAGCAGACTTCCGATGGGCCGCAAAGGAAGAGAGTTCGGTCATTTCCGGCATCAGCCACCGGGGGACGGTTAAGTTCAACCGTGATGTTCAAAGTGTCGGAATCAGTTTCACCACAGCCGTCGACAACACCTACAACAATCGTATAGACACCGGACGTATCGGCAAAAATACATACCGTGTTGGTCACTGTGTCGATCGTGCCGTAGCCGCTCAGGAGCTGTTCCAGGGTAACATTATCATCAGGATCGGTAACGGTATAGGCTGCGCAGATATCTCCCGGGTTGCACAGGAACTCGAGGTTACTGCGATTGAATGCAACTGCAGGGCCGGAATTGATCGTTACCGTCCATGTGTTACAAACGGTGTCGGCAGCTCCGCACGGATCCGTCACCTCCGCGCACACCGTATAAGTTCCGCTGACCGTGGCGTCGAAGCTCCACACACCGTCACTGGAAACTGTTCCGTTCCCGGAAATACGTGACCAGGTCAGGTTGTCGCCATCGTCATCATGCGCTGTCAACTGACATACCAGAGCGGTCGGGTCACAAATAAACGTATCGACCGGCGTCGGGTCGTCGGCGTATGGTACGGAGTTGAAAGTGACATCAACGATGAAATTACAGGTATCGGCTCCGCAGGCGGTCTCGGCTGTAACTGTAATTACGTAGTGACCGGCGGTATCGGCATTGAAACAGACGGAACTGCCGTCATAATATCCGATCGGGGATACCGATACTGTCGCTGAGCTGTTGGACACAGATACCGGCCGGCATATTTCCTGCGGAGCGCACAGATGCATCGACGTATCGTTGGCGCAGGTAAGCGTCACGCCGGCGCCTATCTCTACCGTGATGTTTATCGTATCCGCGCCGACGGCTCCGCAGGCATCGGTCGCGCCTGCCACAAACTGATAACTGCCGGATGTTGCCGGAGTGAAGCATATTTCATTGGCGACCGTATCAATAGTACCGTTTCCACTGAGCAACTGTTCAAGGATAACATTGTTCTCAGCGTCAGCGATGCCATAGCTGAAACAGTATGACGCGCCATCACAAAGGAATATCGTAGTGTCATTGCCCAGCGTTACCAGCGGTTCACTGTTGATTGTAATGTCGTACTGCAAAGTAGTCGTGTCGGCGGCCTGGCAGGAGTCGCTCACCACCACAACGACCGATCTGGTACCGCCGCCGTTGGCGCTGAAACACCAGAGACCGTCTGCAGTAACCGTACCGTCACCGGAAAGCCGCATCCAGGTCAGCGCATCACCATCGGCGTCGGATGCCGCAAACTGATAACAAATCTGACCCGAAGAGCACATGAATGTATCTACCGGAGTCGGCGGGTCAACCGCTACCGGCGCGTTGTTGATGGACACATCGACCACCACCAGACAGGTATCGGTACCGCACGCTGACGAAGCAATGATCTCTATCTCGTAATGACCGGACGTATCTGCCGGGAAGCAAAGATTACCCGATGAATGACTGCCGATCGGGCTGACCGAAACGGTGACATCACTACCGTAGATACCAACAGGTACGCATATCGTTCCCGGCTCGCAGATAAATCGTGATGACGGGGCCGGGCAGTCGATCGAAGCGGCCTGTCCGATATCGACGTTGAACACCAGCCGGCAGGTATCGGCACCACAGGTCTCCTCGGCGATAACATCTATCACATAAATACCGGCGGTGTCGGCCAGGAAGCACAGCGTTCCGTTACTGTAAACGCCACTGGATACAGACACGGCCGCCGAGGCGGGCGTGATGGCCAGCGCATGGCAGACCGAATCGATCTGACACAGGAAAACGTCTATGGTATCGGTCGGGCAGTCGATCTGGGCGTATTCACCGAACGTAACTGTCACCATCACCGTATCCGCGGCAACCTCACCACAATCATCGGTCGCCGTAATAACCAGTTCGTAACTTCCGGCGGCGGTCGGTGTGAAACAGACCGTGTTGGCCAAAGTATCGATAGATCCAAAACCGGAGGCCAGTTCTTCCGTGATGATATCACCGGCATCAATATCACCGGCGTCGTAGGAAACGCAAACCTCCTGCGGCGCACAGAGGAAAAGACTTGTGTCGGCCTGAGCAGTCAGGTAGGGCGGGTTGTTTGTGGTCACGGTTACCGTGACAGTATCATAAGCGGTCGCACCGCACTCATCGGTAGCTTTGAGGACGAAATCATAATCTCCATCCCCGGTCGGGGTGAAACAAATCTGGGACCCGTTGTAAGTACCGACTCCGCTGAACAATTCGCATGTGACCAGGTTACCGTCAACATCGCTGCATGAAACCGGCCAGCATACCTGCTCGGGAGCGCACTGGAACACGGCAAAATCAGCTCCGGCGTCAGCGGTCGGGGCGTTGTTCATATCGACATTAAAGGTGATGACACAGGTATCGGCACCGCAGGTTTCATCGGCAATCACCGTAATCGAATACACCCCGGCGGTATCGGCAACCATACAGAGCTGACCATTGGCATACCAGCCATAAGATGTGGAAACTGAGGCGGAAGCGGGTGTAATGGCTACAGCCTGACAGATAGTATCCGGCCTGCACAGGAAGAAATTGTACGGCAGAGACGGACATTCAATCGAAGCTACCTCACCGAATGTCACGCATACCGTCACAGTATCCAGACCAATGGCGCCACAGGAATCGGTGACGCTCAGGATGAATTCGTAGCAACCGTCAACGGTCGGCGTGAAACAGACCTGGTTGGCTGAGGTATCCAGGCTTCCGTAGCCGGAAACCATCGATTCGATCAGACCGGCCGGTCCGTCAGGGTCGGATATGCTGTACCCGAGACAGATCTCCTGCGGCGCACACAGAGCCAGCGATGTGTCGCCGGTAGCGGTAAGCGAGGGAGCGTTGTTGATGGTGACATCGATAGTCACCGTGTCCACATGCGACTCGCCGCATTCGTCAAGCGCGCTCAGTGTGAAGGAGTAGATTCCCGACGATGTCGGATTGAAACAGATACTGCTGCCGTCATAGAGGCCGGGGCCATAGAAGACACAGTCGGTGAGATTCCCGTCCGCATCCGAACATGAGGCCGGCCAGCAGATCGTCTCGTCGGGTCCGCACAGGAAAAGGGTCTGGTCGTTTCCGGCGGACGCGACAGGAGCACTATTGAACGATACATCGACCGTGATGGTATCCCGGTCGGTGAGGCCGCATTCATCCTCGATCTGGACGATGAAAGAGTAGGAACCACCTGTCGTCGGTGTGAAACAGACCTGAGAGTTAAGGTCATCAAGGTAGCCGTCTCCACTGACCAGTGTCACCGTGGTCGGTCGGGGATCATCCGGATCGGTGGCCACATACGGCAGGCATATTTCCTGCACGGCGCACAGGAAGATGGCCGTGTCGTTGCCCATAGCAATTTCCGGCGGGCCGTTTATATCTATCTCCACGGCGAACTGCGTTTCGCACACCGCCCCGCAGGAATCCTGACAGCGCAAAGTCACGGTGACTGTCTGATCCGACACCGGCGTGTAGCACCAGTTACTGTCGACCAGCGTACCGGGACCGCTGACGATCTGACAGAAGGCCAGATTACCATCAGCATCGACAGCATAAGCCGGCAGACAGATTTCCGTAGCCGCGCACTGGAAAATAAGCGTGTCGTTCGGTACTACGCAGGAGGGGGTGGAGTTGATCGTTACATCGGCCAGCACCGTATCTCTGTCGATAGAGCCGCAGGCGTCGGACGCTTCGATAACAAACTCATAGACCCCCGAAGCGCCGGGGGTGAAACAGATTTGACTGCCGTTGTAGGTTCCGGGGCCGCTCACCAGAGCACAGTCCGAGAGGTTGCCGTCTATATCACTGCATGAAACCGGCAGGCAGATCTCAGCGGGGGCGCAAAGGAATTCCGAGACATCGGAACCGGCATCAGCGACCGGTGGAGAATTAAGCGTGTACTCGACGGTGACTGTGTCGACAGTCTGAGCGCCGCAGTAGTCGGTCGCTCCGAGAATGAACACATAACTGCCGGAACCGGTTGGAGTGAAGCATATCGACGATCCGTCGAATGTTCCGGGACCTTCCAGAATGTCCGCACTGACCAGGTTACCGTCAGGATCGGACACCGACGCCGACCAGCAGATTTCCTGAAGCGTACAATCGAACAGGGTCAGGTCTGATCCGGCATCAACAATCGGCGCATCATTGATGTCAATGGTAACAAACAGAGTGTCGTAAGTTTCGACACCGCAGGCATCGGTTGCTTTCAAAACGAACTCATAAAGACCGGACACCGGCGGATCGAAACAGAACTTGCTCTGCGCCGTATCGAGAGTGGCATCACCCCAGATAAGCTCAACCGATACCAGGTTGTTGTCGGCGTCGGTAACAGAATAGTACTGGCAGACCAGCCCGGAACCACAGATGAACTTTGTAGTATCGTTGCCCATATCGACGACGGGAGCAGAGTTGATCGCGACATTATAAGTCAGCGATGTGGTGTCGGCGGCGCCGCAGGAGTCGGTAACAACAACCTCGACCGTGTGGCTTCCGTCGGAACCGATGAAACACCAAAGCCCGTCGGCAGACACGGTTCCATCACCCGACAGGCGTGAATATGTCAACGTACCGCCGTCTATATCACTCGCGGCGAACTGGTAGCATATCTGCAAAGGGGCGCACATAAAGGTGTCAACCGCGGGTGGATCGACCGCCACCGGGGGGGAGTTGATAGTGACATCGGCAATGACCAGACAACTATCGGTCCCGCAATCGGTCGCGGCCACGACGAGTATCTCATAGTGACCCGAACTGTCGGCCGGGAAACAAAGACTTCCGGCGGAATAATTGCCGATCGGACTCACCGTCACCACCGCGCCTGAACCGAAAACACCTACCGGCACACAAACATCGCCGGAGGCGCAAATAAACTTCGACACCGGAGCGGGACAGTCGATCTGAGCCGCCTGCCCGATATCGACGTTGAAAGTGACCACACAGGTATCCGTGCCGCACTCAGCCTCGGCAATCATTGTTATGACATAAGTTCCGCTGGTGTCGGCATTGAAGCAAAGTTGTCCGGACGAATAGGTTCCGTAGGAAGTAAATACAGTCGCTCCGCTCGGAGCAATCGCGATTGATTGACAAACCTGATCCGGGTTGCACAAAAAGACATCGATCGGCTCGGTCGGGCAATCTATCTGAGCAAAATCACCAAAGGTCACACAGACGCTTACCGTATCCATTCCGGTTTCACCGCAGGAATCCGTAACCTGTACAACAAATTCGTAACAACCGGTTATTGTCGGCGTGAAACAGACCTGGTTGGCCGAGGTATCGATACTGCCGCCTCCCGGCCCGGCGATCAACTCTTCTGTCAGACCGCCAGGACCCTGAGCGTCGGAGACATTGTACGCGACACAGATTTCCTGAGGCGAACAGAGGTCCAAAGTAGTGTCATTACCTAAAGCAATAGTCGGCGCATCGTTGATCGCAATGTCGTAAGAGAGGCTGGTCGTATCGGCCAGGCCGCATGAATCAGTCACTACAACTGTCGTGCTGTAACTGCCGGATCCGGTTGGTGTGAAACACCACTGGCCGTCGCCGGTCACACTTCCGTCGCCGGATAGCCGGCTCCAGGTCAGGCTTCCACCTTCGGCGTCGGTCGCCGCAAACTGGAAACAGACCTGCTCCGGACTGCACCGGAACAACGATACCGGCCCGCCGGGATCAGACGCCACCGGGGGAGTGTTGATAATGAGATCATAGAGAATGCTTGTCGTATCGGCCAGACCGCACGAATCGGTTACAATAACCGCCGCACTGTAAGTACCGGTAACGGTCGGCGTGAAACAGAAATGTCCGTCGGTCGTGATTGTTCCGACACCGGCCAGATGCGTCCAGCTGAGCGATCCTCCGTTCGGATCGATGGCGGCGAAATCATGACAAAGCTCTACGGGGTCGCACATGGACATAACCACCGTTTGCGGATCGGTCGCGATCGGCGGGTCGTTGTCGCTGACACTGACCACGACAGTGTCATAAGCATGCAAACCGCACTCGTCTTCGGTATGGATCACGAAAGTGTAAGCTCCCGACATATCGGGGGTAAAACATATCTGGTTATTGACCAGTGTCCCCGGCCCGGAGCTGAGTTCGGTATAAGCTATATTATTATCAGGGTCGGAGAAAGAAACGCCGAAACAGACTTCTTCCCAGTCGCACATAAACCGGCTGAAATCATCGCCCGCGTCGGCACTCGGAGCATCATTGAGATCGACTGTAACATAGGCTGTTCCGACGCCGGAATTGCCGCAGGCATCCACAGCCGTAACAGTGATTTCATAAACGCCCGCGGTATCGGCAAAGAAACAAACATCGGCGGTGGTGGCCGAAGGCGCCGTCCGAACGGCAATGGCGTCGATCTCAAGAGAACCGGCGTCGCATTGAATTTTCAACTGGTTAAAAGTAATACCATCCGGCAGATCGAAAGTTATCCCGCCCAGCCCGGATGACGCCGCCCCGCCGGGTACGACTCTTGTGACAGTGTACATCACGGTTCCATGGAGCATGAAAGTCAGCGTGCCGGTGCCGCCGCCGTTGGTGTTGGTGAACACGAAAAAGTCGGTATTCGATCCATGACAGGTTGTGATTTCCCCGTCAAACCCGACAACCGTATAGTCGCCGGAACTGAATGCCACCGATCCATCGCCGGAACCACCGTCAGGGCCGCCGGCCCCGGGAGCCGTGAAAGTCAGGTCGGTGGGGGCGCTGAGCAAATGATCGGCCGAGTTGCCGGGCTCGGTGCCGTTGGGGAAAGTGCCGTAATCAAGCACCGAGTCAGCGAAAACAAAATTGGGCAGTATTACCGACACACCGGATTGAGAATTGACCGGCGGGATAAAATCATCAGCCGAATATAGAACCGTGCCGGGAGCGCCGCCGCCGAGCTGCGTGACACTTCCGCCAAGCTGGTTAAGGCGGTCAATCTGATCGAAACCGGACAGAGTACCGGTGTAATCACCGAAATTCGTGGAGACAGAAGTTACATCGCAATCGTTATCGATTATTTCGACCGGCAAACAGATCTCGGTGGGCGTGCAGGAAAATACTGTGGAATCATTTATCGTTACAATCGGCGCCGTGCCGACCTCCACCGTGTAGGACACTTCCATCGTATCGGCGTTACCGGAAGCGTCAACTACCAGGAAGGCTACGTCATATATGCCGCTCGTATCAGGGATCAGTTCGTAGTATCCGAATACCGGTGAAATAGACGGTGTGGAAGTCAGGGTCCCGGCTCCGTATAGGATACTCATAGTGAGGAGATCGGAAACATCGGGATCGGTCGCCTTGATCGTATCAAGCACCGAACCGCCGAAACATACAGAGTAAGAGCGATCGCAGTTCTCTTCGTCCTCGTCATCCTCGCCGTCGTGGTCGTCGTCATCTTCTTCATCGTCGTCATCGTCATCGTCGTCTTCGTCCTCATCCCGGCAGTCCACAAACGATGGTGGAAAATCGGGAGGACAGAACAAGGTCGCAAACTGAACACCGTTTCCTTCATAGGCCCAGCTCCCGCCGTAGCGGTCACTGTATTGAGTTCCCGAACCGATCAGTCCATTCTTGTTGTAGGTTGCGCCGGGAAGCATTTTGGGAGAGAACCGGCTCGTATTCGGATCCTTTTCCGGATCGCCGAACTGGTACTGATCGGTAATACCCGGATATGTGTCAGTGAATCCCGGAACCTGAGACAACGGTGTCATATCGTCGCCCAGGTAAATCTGGTCGGCGGAAAACGGATTGTCATGCCCTGATGACCAGATGTTGAAGTCAATAGCGCAACCGGCAACTTCTACACCCAGAGTGTCACGGAAATCACCGGTGTCTTTCTTTTTGGCGTAGTCGATCGTGATGTCCCACCAGATTTCATACAGGTCGGGAGCAATCGAGTCCGGCCATTTAACCCACCCCCACCGGTCATTCTGCTTCAGATCACAACTCAACTCGAAACCGCGCCCCCAGATATTCACATTG
The DNA here is from genome assembly GCA_024278515.1 of Candidatus Zixiibacteriota bacterium. Lineage (GTDB taxonomy): Bacteria > Zixibacteria > MSB-5A5 > GN15 > FEB-12 > JAJRTA01. The sequence goes on along the minus strand of JAJRTA010000198.1, from coordinate 9,510 downwards.
GGAGTCGGGGGTTGTTCCATGGTAACGAGAATACTGCCGTGAAACTGTTCAAGTGACTTGCCGCGCGAGTACAGGAAGTTGGCGATATACCACTTGCCGTTGGCCGTGTCTTCGAAGATATAATACCCGCCTGCGTCGTTGGTCAGCGGTTCCGGCAACGGGGGAACACCCTGAAAATAAGACGAATCCACCAGATTGTAATTGGGCGGCGGACCGGGAGGGTTGTTGTCGTAGGGGTCGTAGTACGGTATTGAACCACCACCGGCGCCAAATGCAGAACCGGCCATAACAAGCAAAGCGCTCAGGGATAATCCCAGGCGGAGCACAAAGTTAAGTTTCACAATTGTCCTCGTATATGAAGTAATAATACAATTCTGTTTTCTCACCGCAAAGAACAAACATACCAATAGACGCAGGATCAGATACCACTCGCCTGCGGTGTCGAATCAAAGATGTAATTACTGGGAGCTATGAATGACAAACAAATTGAGCAATCGCCCATACGTCACTCCCGTGTTACCTTTACGTCGTCGTCCATTAGAGACCCGGACTCCCGTAACTGGAAAACCGGAATCTCAACCGAGATTGAGCGTGATCTGCAACACGATACTCTTCAACTCGGATAATTAAAAGTAATCGGTTTGAACCCTTAAGTCAAGGAAAAACAACGGACTCCGCCCTGTTTTTCGCTTTGATATGTGGATATTATTGTCTGCGATGTGATGTCAGGCGCCTGTTGGTGCTTTTTGAAAAACCGGCTAAAGTTGCAAAGGCAGAACCGCTAAAGTTTCTGCCCTGCTGTAATGTTTTTTTAGAGACTCCGGCTTCTCTTGGAATTCCTCTTGTACTCAGATAAGCTCAGTTGGTTGTTGACGAAACTCTGCTGGTCAGTACTATCCGCTCGAGGAAGTCGAACGGAAGCGGATTGTCGTCGCCGGACGGAATCTCCACCTCAATCTTTTCACCGTTCCGAGTCGTGATTTCGCGATGGAACTCCCTGATGGTCATTCGTTCGGACGCTAAGCCATTTTCTCCCAAATTAATAAAAGCTCCGCTCGGGGAGGTCAGGGTGTCGGCATCAGACGGATTTAACGCATAGTAACGGGCGATATCCAGATCGAAGCTGAAACGGTCATCATCCTTCCACCTGACATTTCTGATCTCAAATACAGTCAGCAACAGCAACGAGTCACCGGAATCGAGGTAGAACATTTTACGTTGTCGACAGGTCCCACGAGACAAGTCATCGTCACCGGCAAAACCGAGCAGGCAACGGCAGTTTTCAATTTCGAACCGATCTTTATCAATGTTCAGGAGATAGTATGAGGTTTGTAAGTCAATGTTGTTAGTTGTCTTAGGTTCATCAGCAAGGGGTAGACCCGATGATGCCGAGACAGCCAGCATAATATCCGCCCCAGCCGCACCTTTAAGCTGGATTATCTCCTCACGACCGCCGTTAGGCATAACGAACTCGAATCGCTCTTCGTGGTACCGGTAGACCGGTGGCTTTTCGTCACCGGACCGGATCATGCTTTGCATCGCTCCGACCAGCCGTATTTGTTCATCTGTTGTCACTTGCGGTTGCAGGCAGAGTTCAACAGTCATTGTCAGATCGCCGGTGTGTTGTTGATTACCATAACGATCCGTCAGATACAGCACCGGCCCGACTCTGGAGCCGGAAGCGACCATTCGGTAGCTCTCGCCATAATTATAAAATGCCAGGCTGGTGCGGCCGTACTCACCGGAAGGGACGGTGAAACTGCCGGACCCACTTGACACTCCTCGTGTTCCCGCGACCTCCGCTCTGATTTTGACCGTGATCAACTGATCGGACTCGGCGAAAGCCACAGCACCCGTTAATAGGGACAGCAAAAGATATGAAATATGTCTGATCATAGCATTATCTCATTAAATAACAATAGATTACAGGTCCGCGCCGGCTGTTCCGGCGGTAAGTGTCCGTACAACCTCAGCCTCGGTCAGGATGATCTTTTGTACCGGTTGATTATCCTCCGGAGTGATAATCAACCGGTCAGATGATCCGCCTGATGGCCGGTCCAGCAGGGTATTGGCCGCCAGCAACAGAAAGACAATCACAGCGACCCAGGCCAGAGGTCGCGGGACGCTGTAACTGCCCCTGAATAAACGACTTACCCATCCGCTCGATTTTGTGTCAGGTTTGCTCAGGATAGCTTCTTCGACTTCGGGCGGTAAAACTGTCTCTTCCCACTCAACGGTCAGGCGTTCGAGTTCCCTGAGTTGTTCCTCGTACTGAGCGCATTCAGCACATTGAGCGAGATGTTCGTTCAGCGCTGCTTCTTCGGCAACGGTCAATTCGTTGTCGATACGGGCCGACAGTAGTTCGCAGTATTGATCACAGGTCATAGCTGTCACCTTTTGTCCTTGTTATTGATAATGTATCGCGCAACTGATTGCGCGCCTTGAACAGAATCGCTCGCACCGCCGGAACCGTGGTGCCGAGGATTTCGGCGATCTCAATGTATGAAAACCCCAGGTAAACTTTCAGGATCAACCCTTCCCGGAAAGGTGAATCCAGTTTTCTTATCGCCTGTTTGAGATGTCTCAGGCGCGAGTCATGATCCCGGTACGAATGCTCGATACTGTCGATCACGCCGTCCAGGGGTAGTTCTTTTCTTTGCCTGCGCAGTTGGTTAAGACAGAGGTTGCGCGCTACGACAAACAGCCAGTTTCGAGTATTATTGAAATCAGCCCGCCCCCTGATCAGATGATCATTCAATTTCACAAAGACATCCTGTACGATATCAGCGGCCGCCTCCCTGTCTCCGAGCATCTTCAGAACAAAACTGTAAATATGGTTTTTGTGTTCGTGGAAGATTTCGGTAAACAACGGTTGGCCTGCTTTACGCCTGGGGGTCATCAATCTGCCCTGGTTATCGATTTGTGCTTCCATCTTATTATGAAGACACCGGGACTGAAGGAAAGTTTTTTGTTTTTTTCTGTATTTACCCACAAAAAAACGCCGCTGTGTCAGCAGCGGCGGTTGGAATCTGTTATCGGCGGCGAATTATTTCTCGTTCAGGATATATTTTCGCGGATCAAGCCGCTGGCCGTTGCGGCTGACTTCATAATGCAGATGCGGCCCGGTGGAATAACCGGTCGATCCCATAAAGGCAATAACATCACCCCGCTTAACCTGCTGGCCGCGTTTTACATTGTACTTCGACAAATGGCCGAACAAGGTCCTGAAGCCGTATCCATGATCGATCACCACCGTTTTTCCCATACTGCCCTGGTTGCCGACCTTTATTACTTTTCCGTCAGCCGTAGCCACAATCGGCGTACCCCGCGGGTTGGCAATATCAATACCGTTGTGCATCCGTTTATAGCCGGTAAACGGATCATACTTCATCCCGTAGCCGCGAGAGTACCAGCCTTTGCTGGGCCAGATAGAGGGCGTGTGGCGGAGTCGATCCTCAAGATCATCAAGGGCGGTATGGATTTCATCGTACTTTTCAAGCTCAAACCGGGACAGGCGGAGCAGGTAATCCAGTTCGACTTCCGCCTGCTGGGCCGATTCGTGGGCAGGCGTTGTGGCTACCGGCGTGGCCTTGGGACCACCGATACCGAGCTGACGTTCCCCGAGGTCGATTTCGGGCAGATCAAAAGCAGACCTTAATGTGATTTCCTTTTCCACAAGTTCAGAATAGCGGTCCTCGACTTCGGCCAGGTTCCAGCGCATCTGTTCAAACTTGTCGGACAGCTCTTTATTCTCGTTCTTCAGCCGGATAAGTTCTTTCTGCGCCACCTTGTTAGTGAAATACTGTGATGTGAAAAACAGTCCGGCGACCAGAAGGACTAAAAACAAGGTCCCGCCGATATAAAGCGAAGCGATCGGGACCTTCATTTGTTTGAAAATCCCGGAAGCATCAGGAATCATTATTAATGTCAGCTTCTTCTTAAACATCCTAACTCCGTTACAAGTCAATCGCGGCAACCGGTGACTTCGGATATTAATCAACCGAAAATACCGCACCGATCCATCAGGCAGCCCCGAAAGTACTCTTTAGGCAATTAAGAGTCAAGATAAAAGCGTCAAACTACTCTTAACTACTTAATAAGCACGTAGTCTTTACTGAGTACCTTGTTGACAATTTTGGCTAACTTTTCAGCCTGCAGATTCTGCAAACTGTAGAGGTGCCAGTATGTCTTCCGGGGCAGTCCGGTATAAACTCTTTTTTTCCTGGCGGCCGTCGATGTCATTTTGCCCTCCGGTGGCTTAGACATGTCCGATCAATCCGGCAGGTCGCCTGCCTGATTAATCGGGCGTCCGGGTTAAACATTTAGTTCCAGCCTACCTGAATGCACGAATCATGCCCTTTTGACCGGCCGGCCCAAAAATAATACGTGAGGGCGTAAGCTGTTGCTGCCAGCTTACTTATGGCTCCGAGTCGCCGCCTGAAACTTAATCGCAAGGGAACAGTAAACTCCAAACAGGGGTAATTGTCCTATAAATGATGTGCAACGCTCAATAATTGCACATGAAATAGTGATTTTTTGAAGGGCGAGTTGGAATAACCGGTGTCGGTGGGGAGGACATAAGCCAAATGAGAGGAAAAGAGGGAAAAGGTGCGGGAGAAAGAAAAAGTAGTGCTGATTCTTACTGCCACAAGAGCCGGTTGAAAAACCCGGTACACCAATACAATCTACAATGTTGTATTGCAGGACGCCACTTGCATAAAAAAACGGCCGCCGGAAAACCCGACGACCGTCAAATCGTAACAGATAAGCGTAAATCTGTCAGCTTTTGTCCTCTTTGGGAGCTTCTTTGGCATCTGCGCCCTCACCACCTTCGGCGGCGGCCCCTTCTTCAGCCGCTTCGGCCCCTTCGTCAGCCGCTTCGACGCCTTCGGCCGGTTCTTCGACTTTGACCACAGTGGGAGCCGCAATCACCACAACAGTACGCTGTGGCGGTGACAGAATCTCGACTTTGTCGATACTGATATCACTAACGTGAATAGAATCACCGATCCCGAGGTCGGAAACGTCGATTGTCAATTCTTCCGGTATATCCGTCGGGAGACATGATATCTCCAGCTCACGCATAGTGGTCTGCATAATTCCACCGTCGGTTTTGACGCCGCGCGGGGTCCCGGTAAGATGAATCGGGATAGAAATATGCAGCGGTTTGGTCAGGCTGATCGCGTGGAAATCGAGATGGACTATTCTGGACGTAACCGGATCTCGCTGTATTTCACGGACAATCACCTTGTTGACAGCGCCGTCAACATCCAGATTGATGATCGAGCTGGAGCCTCCGCTCGTTTTCATTGCGGCCCTGAAAGAGCGTTCTTCGACCGCTACCGGGATCGGCTCTATCTCCGGGCCATACACCACAGCCGGGATATTACCGGCCATGCGGGCCTGTCTGGCCGGGCCCTTGCCCAGTGACTCGCGCCTTGAGGCGCTTATTGATATTTCTTTCATGGTTTCGAGACAACCTTTACATGAATGGTTACAAAACTCTAAGTCGCTTGCGGAATCTCACGGAACAGTGAGGAAACCGACTCTTCAACAGAAATCCGATGGATCGCCTGCGCAATAAGTTCGGCGCAACCCAGAATATTGAATTTGTCCGGGAGATTGCGTTTGCTCTGATCTATCGAATCCGTAATTATCATTTGTTTTATCGGTGACCGGTCGATCTTCTCGATCGCTTTACCCGAGAGAACACCGTGAGTAGCGGCGGCATAAATATCCAGAGCGCCCCGTTCTTTGAGAAAATGCGCCGCCGAACAAAGAGAGCCGCCGGTATCGACCATATCGTCACGAATCAGGACGTTTTTGCCATCTATATCGCCTATCAGGTTCATCACTTCGACTTCGTTGGCCTTGGGACGGCGTTTATCGACAATTGCCAGATCGGCGTCGAGAGCGCTGGCTGTCGCTCGGGCCAGTTTAATGGAACCCACATCGGGCGAGACCACCACGAGGTTGTCAAGATTCAGACTTCGCAAATACCGGTTGAACACTACCGACGAATACAGGTGATCGTGGGGAAGATCGAAAAATCCCTGAATCTGGCTGGCATGAAGGTCCATTGTAATGATACGGTCAGCTCCCACCGAAGTCAGCAGATTGGCCACGAGCTTGGCCGTAATCGCAACTCTTGGCTGATCTTTACGGTCGGCCCGAGCATAACCATAGTACGGAATCACCGCCGTGATACGCATAGCCGAGGCACGCCGCGAGGCTTCGATCAGCATGAGCAGTTCCATCAGGTTCTCAGCCGGCGGGTTGGTCGGCTGAATGATAAACAAGTCGGCGCCACGGATATTCTCATTGATCTGGACGAATACCTCGCCGTCGGAAAAACTGGTCACCTGACAGTCGGTCAGCGGCTGACCGAGATGAGTGGCGATCTCTTCGGCTAACAGCCGGTTTGATCGTCCGGTTACGATTTTCAATTCATCTTTTACCATCATGGTCGATGTTCCGAAAGCAGTTGTCGGTCGAGCCTGATTCTGTTGTCCGTAAACAAGCCCTTTATTGCTCCAGTTTGTCGGTGTTTTGGCTGGGGCGCCAGGATTCGAACCTGGGAATGCCAGCTCCAAAGGCTGGTGTCTTACCGCTTGACGACGCCCCAGTGTAAATCCTGAGCATGCTTCGTTACTTTTTCATGCGGGCCTCGAGTGCGTTCTCGTAGGCCTTAAGCACTTTCTCCTCAATCTGGCGGCGCATTTCCATGGTAACCGGATGGGCGATATCCTGATAGGTTCCATCGGATCGTTTCCTGCTCGGCATCGCAACAAAATATCCGTCATTACCGCTTATCACTTTCATTCCTCGCACTACGAAGGCGTCATCAAATGTGACGTTTACAAACCCTTTGAGTCGTTCCTCGTTGCGCAGTTTCACCCTGACCTCTGTAATGTCCACGTCAGCCTCCGTGGTTTCAAGGTACTAGTTTCGGCCAGGTAATTGGGCTGACTGTAAACAGACACCAATTCCCTCCACTCACTATCTTGTCACGCTCCACAGCCGGCTTACCCTCAAACAACCCGAACATCGTCGGGCCGGAGCCACTCAGGCGCGCCAGCTGTGCCCCGGAATCCATCAAAATGTCCCTGATTCGGCCCAATTCCGGGCAGGACACACCAAGAACATCTTCAAAGTCGTTGCCGGCCATACGTAGAGCCTCAACCAGAGACTTTACGTCCCGGCAGGGCGGCAAGGTATACCGGACAGGCGATTTTGTCAAGTCCCTTTTGAGCGCTCTATATGCCTCTGCGGTCGAGACTTCCACACCCGGATTGATCAAAACCAGACTGTAACCGGTCGGCAGACTGACCGGCGTGACCTCTTCCCCCCGCCCTGATACCAACGCCTGACCACCGGGAAAGAAAAACGGCAGGTCGGAACCAATACCTGCTGATAATCGGGCCATGCGCTCCTGCGATAAGCCTAAATCAAAGAGCAGGTTACATGCAATGATAGCCGCCGCGCCATCAGCCGAGCCGCCGCCCAGACCGGCGGCAATCGGTATCTGTTTGTTGAGATGGACGGTCAGCCCTTTTTCCAGCCCGAATTCATCTTTCATCAGAAAGTAAGCGCGCGATATCAGGTTATCACTACCGGTAGAAAGATTGCTACCCTCAGAGTTCAGCGAGATTGTGACCCCCGGCTTTTTTCGGCTCTCGAAAGTAAGCTCATCGAACAGCGACACCGCCTGGAACAGTGAGTTGATATTGTGGAAACCGTCGGGACGTTTGTTCAACACTTCCAGAAAGAGGTTTATTTTGGCCGGGGCCTTGATGGTCAGGAGGTCTCGGTCATGTTGCTCGATATACAATTTGTTGCTCCGTCAGGCATTGTCAGAGATTGCCACACTCTGCATACAAACAATAATAACGTAAATATACTGGATTGGAAAGCGGCTAACAGTGAAGAAGCAACAGCCGATTCTATTTCATCAATACCAGTTTTCCGGTCTCGGCAAAATCACCCGCCACCATGCGACAGAAGTAGACACCGGATGAAACATCAAAACCGGAGTCATCCCGGCCATCCCATATCGTTATCTTATGACCGGCGGACAGATACCCATCGACCAGCGTCCTGACTCTCATGCCGAGCAGGTTGTAAATCTGTATCGTCACGTGGGTCGGTCTCTGCAAAGCAAACCGAATCCGAGTCTCCATGTTGAACGGGTTGGGGTAACACGGGGAAAGATAAAAAGCATCGGGAAGCTCTGATGATGACATATTCTGAACATCGAGAACTATATCGACCGTCAGGTCGGCGGTCAGAGCGGAACAGCCGCAATCATTGCAAGCCTCCAGAATGTAAAAATACCCGGCTTCTGTGTTTCGAATCAAAGTGATTGAAGTGTCCGGCCCGGAATAGATACTGACATTATTCTCGGTAAGTTCGTAGCGCGCAGCACCATCGATTCTCGGCCATGACAGCTTAAACGGCATATTAACTACCGGCTCGATCGGGACACAGGCAAGAGTATCCGGGTTGTCCGGTACCTGTTCCGCCGTACCGCAGACCTGACCGGACTTGTCCGACTCCCCGCAGTGATTGGCTGCTGAAACCTGGTAGCATCGTTGAGCGTCGCCGGGGTTGTTGTCGCGCCAGGAAGTTGCGGCAACGCAATCTACATGGCCGCCATCCCGGTAGATACAGTACTTCGTCGCACCATTCACCGGCAACCAGCTCATGTCGATATAGCCACAACCAGCTACCACGGAAGCAACGGAAGGGGTCGGGGGGGGTGGAATATCGGCAACGGCACAGCTCTCCCCCGACAATGCGGATTCACCAGAGAAGTTTCTGGCGGTAACCTGATAACACCGTTTAAGAATACCCGGGTTGTTGTCACGCCATAAAGTATCACTGGTGCAAACGAACCTGAGACCATCCCGGTAAACACAGTACTCAGCGGCGTTGTCGACCGACGACCAGCTTACTTCGATCACACCGCAACCTGCCCTCGTAACAGGCGGTGGCGGTGAATCGGGTGGCAGTTTGTCATCGGATACGGCCGTTACATCCTCAGCAACTGTTGTTATCATAAGGATAGCTGCAATAGCCGTGACTATCTTCCAGGCATTCACCCTGACAGCTTCCTCACTTTGGTAATTGGTCATGACAACTGTCTGATCGATTTTCAATCGCCAATATTTATCCCGGGAAACAACTTGTCAACCCCCCTGTTTTTATTCGATATGTTCCGATAGTGTGAACGGGTAATTTGTAAAAGTCGTGACTTAACCTGCCACTTGTTTTTCTGTCTGTAAGTTCGATTCCGGCATTTTCTCTTTGGCCGGCGGCAGCGAATCAATGAACGTCTCCATCGGCGTCTTGCCGAAACAGTACCTGCCACTGTGTGGCCGTTGCTCGTTATACTCCAACAACCAACTATCAACATCCTCCTGCAATTCGTCAAGGCTTTGATAGATTTTTTTCCTAGCAGCTTGTTGAGAAACCCTTTCCAAGGGGTTGTTCTGTCTTCTGTTTTGTCAT
>JAJRTA010000197.1 GCA_024278515.1 Candidatus Zixiibacteriota bacterium | reverse complement strand
GGCTTCGGTTTGTCCGGCTGGACTCTTGATCACAGACTTTTAATCGCCGGTGATATGGTCAAAAACAGCAAACAGGGTCCGGCTCTGCATTTGGGCGTGGAGTATCGCCACAAACCGGAGTGGGCCTTGCGGGGTGGGTTCTCTGACGGACATCTGACAGTCGGGGCCGGTTATCTTTTCAAAATGGGTAATTATCCGCTTGGTATTGATTACGCCTTCTCGCTTGATAAAGTAAATGAAGGGTCTGAGCACATCTTCTCGTTTGAGTTGAAGTTTTAGGATAAATTATGACGCGTACAGTTTTGTTTCGTTCAGTATTGACGCTTTTGACAGCTGCAATTATTGTCTGCGGATCGAGGGTTCGTGCTGTCGAACAGGTTGACGGTCTGTTTATGCTCAAGAATGACCAGGGTGCTCGCGCCTCCGGAATGGGTGCGGCAGTGGTGGCCCTCGGCAACGATCCCAACAATACCGCTTACAACCCGGCGGCGGCGGTCGGTCTGGACAAATTCACTGCATCTTTCGGTCACACCATACACTGGGAGAATATCCGCCTCGAATCGGCTTATTTCGGGATCGGCCTTTTCCCCAACTGGTATTTGCACGGAGGTATCCGCTACGGAGCCGACGATGAAATCGAAATGCGCGGTTCTGTCCCCAGCGCCGAGCCGGACGCCATTTTTGACGCTCACGACATCTCGTTCAAAACCGGGCTGGCTTATCGTGTCTCCACAAAGTATTCCGCCGGCGTGGCGATAGGGTGGTTTCTTGAAGAGATAGGTGGTTACCGGGGCAGTGCCTTTAATATCGATCTCGGCGCTCAGGCAAAACTCAACGATAAAATCGACCTGGGCGCATCGGTTACCAATCTGGGAAAAAGCTTCACCATCACTCAGGCCGGTCAGCCCGGTTCTGATAAGATTTCCCTGCCGACGACATGGCGCGCCGGAGCAACCTATCTCTACCGTGACTATTATCGGGGAGCGGTTGACCTTGTGTATTTTGATAATAAAACTCGTTTACACGTAGGAGCCGAAGGGCAACTGCACGAATATCTCGATCTGCGTGTCGGATATCAGTTCGGTTATGATACGAAGAATTTCATGGCCGGAGCCTCGTTCCGTTATCGCAATATAGTCGTGGACTATGCTTTTGTGCCGTACACATCCAATCTGGGGACATCACACCTTTTCAACCTCACTTTTTCACTGTAGACAAGACAGGAGAACAACAAGAATGGCCAAGTACAAAATTGCCTGGATGCCGGGTGATGGCGTCGGTAACGATGTCATGGAAGCAGCTAAGCTCTCTCTGGACAAACTGCAACTCGACGCCGAATATATACCCGCCGACATTGGATGGGAGTTCTGGAAGACCGAAGCCAACCCGCTTCCGGATCGAACCATTGATATTCTGAAAAATGTCGATTGCGCGCTGTTCGGAGCTATCACATCGATGCCCAAGGAAGAGTGCGAGGCGGAATTGATACCGGAGTTGCAGGGTAAGGGACATGTTTACAGCTCGCCGATTGTCCGGCTGAGGCAGGAGTTCAACCTGCGCACCAACCTCCGCCCGTGCAAAGCGTATCCCGGCAACCCGCTGAACTATAAAGATGGTATCGATCTGGTGGTATTTCGTGAAAATACCGAGGACCTGTACTCCGGTGTCGAGTTTTTCCCCTTCCCGGATGAAGTTCGCGAAGTAGTCAAAAAGCACAATCCCAGGATGGCGCGATTCGATTCTCATCCGTCGGATGAAGTCGCCGTGTCGTTGCGTATCAACACCAGGACCGGCTGTCGCAATATCATAACCGACGCTTTTGAGTTGGCCAAAAAGACCGGCCGGAAGAGTGTTACGGTCGTGGAGAAACCTAATGTCATCCGCGAGACCTCCGGTCTGATGGTTCGCACCGCCCGCGAAGTAGCAAAGAACTATCCCGGCATCGAACTTTGGGAAACCAATATCGATGCCATGTGCATGTGGCTGATCAAGAACCCGATGGACTACTCGGTGATTGTGACATCGAACATGTTCGGTGATATTGTCAGCGATTTGTGCGCTCAACTGGTCGGTGGTTTGGGTTTTGCCGCTTCGGGCAATATCGGTGATAAACTGGCCGTGTTCGAGCCGACTCACGGCAGTGCGCCCAAGTATGCAGGACAGTACAAAGTCAACCCGATGGCCATGCTGATCACTACCCGCATGATGCTCGAGTGGCTCGGCGAGAACGACAAAGCTGACGCGTTGGAGAATGCAATTGCAGCGGTGATAAAAGAAGGCAAGGTTCGTACCTATGATATGGGCGGAAGCAACACAACTCTCGAAGTCGGTGAGGCGGTCGCGGCGAAGCTGTAATAACTTCAGCAGGACAGTTTCACTCTGAGTCAGCCTTGGAGTTGAAAGTCTGATACATATTGGACCCGCGTGATCTTCAGGTCGCGCGGGTTTTCATGTTTCAAAGATACACGTATTCAAGTTGCAAAATCGGGATCTTCCGTTATATTGTTTCTGACACAGGTTATAATTAATCCCTCATGGATCCCCTCATCGCCGACAGATTCGCCGGTTATGGGAAGGTTTGTCAAATGTTTATAATGTCTTTATTGAAGCTCAGGCCATTATTGGCAGGGTCGGTGTTGTTATTATTCGGGATAGTCTCAGGGCAGGCGGATACTCTTTTCTCTCGAAATTCAGCCTGGAAGTACTACGTTGATGACACCTATCCTCCTGGTGACTGGCAAGCTGTCAACTACGATGACGGAACGTGGCCTGAGGGTAACGGAGTCCTCGGTTACGGAGAAAGTTATATCAACACACCTGTCTCTTATGGTCCTGATCCGAATGACAAATACATCACAACATGTTTCCGCCACACCTTTACTCTTGAGACGGACCCCTCTGCGGTTACGGGCCTTATGCTGGGCGCAAATTACGATGACGGTTTCGCCGTTTATCTGAACGGCGCCGAGGTTGCCCGGCGCTCGTTGCCGTCAGGCTATCTCTCGCATGTTACAAACGCTTACTCGCATGAAGGCGGCACATACGAACCGGTTGACCTCTCTGCTTATGTTTCGCTGTTGCAGGCCGGTGAAAATGTGCTTGCCGTGGAAGTGCATCAGCGTAACCGTTGGTCCAGCGATCTTGTATGGGATGCGGAACTTTTGACCGTTGAGCCGGGTGTCGAGTTCGTCTGGTCGGGTGCGATAACACCTCACTCGGCTCGGGTCAAGGCGCGACTGACTACATCGGGTGCTGTCGCGCGTCTGGTTATCAGTCCCAACCCGGATTTATCGACGCCGTTATTCTCGCTACCCGATACCGCCATGCTTGCTGAGAATAACAATATAGTCGACTTCGCAGTTGACGGTTTGACTGATGACCATCAGTATTACTATGCTGTCGAAGTTAACGGTTCGATTCTTCCGGATCCGATCGGTAAGTTCAAAACCTTCCCGGAAGGAAGCGCCTCGTTCAGTTTTGCTCTCGGTTCCTGTGCCTGGACCGGCAGCACTCATATTGTGTTTGAAACCATCCGCAGCCTCAATCCGCTTTTCTTCCTGCACATGGGGGATATGCACTATAACAATATCGGTGTGAACAACCGGGATGTGTTCCGTCAGGCCTATAACAGCGTGCTTAGCTCACCGACCCAGTCCGGTCTGTATCGTGATGTGCCGATAGTCTACATGTGGGATGATCACGATTTCGGCCCGAACAACTCCGACTCTACCGCGCCGGGTCGATGGGCCGCACGTATGACCTACCAGGAATACCTGCCGCATTATCCGTTTGTGGAAGGGAGCGGTGATGTGGCCATCTATCACGCCTTCAGTGTCGGGCGGGTGCGGTTTATCGTGTGTGACTCGCGTTCAGCTCGGTCGCCCTGGACAGCATTCGATGACACCGTCAAGACCATGCTCGGCGGTACCCAGAAAGCCTGGTTCAAACAGGAGCTTTTGGCAGCCAAAGATGAGTATGCTTTGATAGTATGGGTGAACACGCTTCCGTGGATCGGCGTTACCGGCGACGACGGCTGGTATGTCTATACCCACGAACGTCAGGAACTGGCCGATTTTATCAAAGACAACGGTATCACCAACCTGTGTATGTTGTCCGGCGATGCTCACATGCTGGCGATAGATGACGGCACTAATTCCGATTACGCCTCCGGAGGGGGAGCGCCCTTTCCGGTGTTCCATGCCGCGTCGTTGCATCGGACGCCCGGCGTCAAGGGGGGACCCTACAGTGAAGGAGCCTATCCCGGGATAGGCCAGTTTGGTCTTATGACAGTCAACGATCTGGGCAACGTTATCAGGGTGACATGGTCCGGGCGCAATTACCGGAACGAGGAGATAGTTGGTTACGAGTTTGTCTGTCCGGTCAATCTGGCGCGTTCTGTAATAACTCCGGACACTATGTTTGCATTCTGGCAAACCGCTCTGGATCCGCGCGAGGTTGCCGTCATTGTGGGTAATTTCGGCGACGGGCAGTCTGTTGATGATATCGATCCGACAACGTTGCGGATCAACAGCGCGGTTTCACCTGAAAGTTGGACGGTACTGCCATCATACACCGGGTTTAACGGTCCGGTGTTGCAGATGGAAATACCGGCGCCTTCTTTGCTTGAATTATATTCGCCAATCTATGACACTGCCGACTATACTTACAACGTATCGGGACAGTTCTATAACAATTCCAATTTCAGTATCGACGGTTATGTTACTCTGGTTGGACATATCCGCGGCGATCTCAACCAGGATGGCGCTGTCGATCTCAGTGATCTGGTAGTAATGATCGACTTCATGTTCCGTGACGGTTTCGCGCCGGTCGATGCGTTCCTGGCCGACCTTGACCGGGACTCGGTAGTCGGAATCAGCGATCTGGTTGCTATGATCGATCTGATCTTCTGATGCTTTTTAATCTTGTGTTACAACTCCTCTGACGATATAATCTCCTCGTTATGCCGCAACTTCACGCTTCAAGACTCGACAAACTGAGGAAACAGCGCAACGGGTTCCTGGCCTCCAGATTGCCTTATGGATCGTTGAAGCGCAAAATCGTGTTGTGGTTTCTTACCCCTCTTATCATTCTGACGGCTGTCTATTTTATTATGGATGATATTGTTATGCCGACTATTACACGTCACGGCAGCGAGTTCCCGCTCCCGAACTATGTCGATCAGCAGTTGATTGAAGCCCGGATTGAGCTTGACAATCTCGACCTCCGGTTTGAAGTAGCCTCGGAAGAGTTCTCGCCTGGTGTCCCCAGGGGTGTCATTCTCAGCCAGTACCCGGTGGCCGGCACCAAAGTCAAAACCGGACGTGTGATCAAGTTTGTTGTGTCGGCCGGACAGAAGATGATAACGATTCCCAACCTGGCCGGTCTGTCGGTGCGTCAGGCGTTGATGGATCTGGAGACAGCCGGGTTGGAGCTGGGCGAGATTGCCTGGGCGTTTTCCGACACGCTTCCGGAGAAAGTGGTGGTGTTTACTTATCCTCCGGCAGGTAGTGAAATCGCTCTGGGAGCTCCGGTTACTCTGATGGTCAACCACGGCCGCAACGCCGACTTTACATTTGTACCGAAACTGGTTGGATTGACTCTTGATGAGGCCCGCACGCTGCTTGAATCAAAAAAGCTCAGAGTGGGTCTGATCACGACTCGCTTTGCCGATGATTTCCTCCCGGAAACAATACTGGAACAATCCGAAGAAGCCGGAACCGAACTTGAAATCAACACCGAGATCGACCTCGTAGTCAGTTCACCGGACTAAGGGGTGCCTGGCGACAGCGAAGCGTTGCCTGCAAGTTGTTGCTTTACAGCCAATTCGCCGGAGCAGGGCAGGCCCGAAAACGCGGGGTGTCGGGCCATAAACTTCTTGCCTAAGTTTTCAATTTTCATATATTAGGTGGCTTGATTCCACCCGTTTGGGATATTCGGTTCAGAAGGTGATCCGGCTCCGAACGGCAGGGGATAAGTACAGGCCGTAGTACGGCCTAAAATTGTTGTGTGAAACGTGTATAAAAATGTTTGAGTCGCTGTCTGATAAACTTGAAGTTGTCCTGAAAAAACTTCGCGGTGCGGGCAAACTGACCGAGAAGAATATCAGGGATTCCATGCGTGAGGTAAGGCGTTCGCTGCTGGAAGCGGATGTGAACTACAAAGTCGCGCGTGATTTCATCAAGGCGGTCGAAGAGAAATCGATCGGCACCGAAGTGCTGAAATCAATCGATCCCGGACAGCAGATCATCAAGATCGTTCATGATGAGCTGGTCAAACTGCTTGGCGGTACGAACGAGCCGCTCGCGCCGATAGATAAATCACCGACCATTTATATGGTCTGCGGTCTTCAGGGCTCAGGCAAGACAACGCTTGTTTCCAAACTGGCCCTTGCGAGCAAGCGCAAGAACAAAAAGCCGCTGGTGGTTGCAGCTGATATTTATCGACCCGCCGCAGTTAAACAGTTGAAAGTGCTTGCCGACCAGATCAATGTCGAACATTTTTATCTTGAAGGGGCCCAGCCGCCACAAATCTGTCGTGAGGCTGTCAAATATGCCGAGAAAAACTTCATTGACCTCGTCATTCTTGATACGGCCGGACGTTTGCATATCGATGATGAACTCATGGCCGAACTTGAAGAGATCAAGTCACAGGTCAAGCCGGACGAATTGCTCCTCGTGGCCGACAGCATGACCGGCCAGGATGCGGTCAAAGTTGCCGAGGAGTTCCACCGCTGTCTGGATATCACCGGTGTCGTGTTGTCCAAACTTGATGGTGACGCCCGCGGCGGCGCCGCTTTGTCGATTCGCTCGGTTACCGGCTGTCCGATAAAGCTGGCTTCGGTTGGTGAGAAAGTATCCGATCTCGAACCGTTCTATCCGGATCGTATGGCTTCCCGGATCCTCGGCATGGGTGACATTGTTACCCTGGTCGAAAAAGCGGAAGAGACGATTGATCTGGAAAAAGCTGAGAAGATGCAGAAAAAACTGCTCAAGGCTCAGTTTGATTTCGAGGATGTTCTGGACCAGATGCAACAGCTCAAAAAGATGGGTCCGCTGGAGTCGATAATGGGAATGATTCCCGGGGTCGGCAAAGCGATGAAAAATATCAAGGTTGATGAAAGCGCCATGGAGCGGATGGTGGCGATAATCAAGTCGATGACGATACAGGAGCGCCGCAACCCGAATATCATCGATGGCTCACGCAAGAAGCGAATCGCCCTCGGTTCCGGTAATTCGGTTCAGGCGGTTAACCAACTGCTCAAGCAGTTCTTTGCTATGCAAAAAATGTTTTCAAATATGAGTAAAAAGAAGTTCAAGGGTATGCCGTCGGGCTTTATGCCGGGCGCCTTTGGCAATTAGCAGAAACGGAGGATTTGTTGGCCGTTCATCTCAGACTTCGCAGAATGGGAGCCAAGAAAAAAGCTTTCTATCGCATTGTGGCAACCGACTCACGCCGTGCCCGCGGTGGCAGCTACCTGGAAAATCTTGGCACCTACAACCCGATAACCAAACCGGCTGAAGTAAAGGTATCCGAGGAAGGTCTTACTCGCTGGCTCGACCGGGGAGCTATCCCGACCGATACGGTTCGTACGCTTTTGACCCAGATCGGCTTTTCGACCAAATATCAGAAGGCGAAAAGGGGGGAAGACGTTTCGGATATTACGCTCAAGACCACTATTAAAGAACGTCCGAAAAAGACCCGGAAAATGAAGAAAGCGGCGCTGGCCGCGGCGGAAGCGGCCAAAGCCGAGCAAACCGCCGAAGAAACCAAGGCTGAAGCTGAAGCCGAAAGCGCACCGGAAGCCGAAAAGGAGTCATAGGCAGAAGCTGTTCTGCGACACGCCGGCCCGCCGGTTAACTGGACATGGACTTGTTACGGTTCCTCAATCGCAACCGAACAGCAGAAAGGAACTTTGCCATGAAGGATTTCGTCGAGTATGTCGTCAAACACCTGGTCGACAACCCCGATCAGGTGGTAGTGACGGAGGTGGTCGGAAGCCGCACTACCGTGTACGAACTTCGCGTCGCACAGGGTGATCTGGGCAAGGTTATCGGAAAACAGGGTCAGACAGCACGAGCTATTCGGACCATTTTAGCGGCAGCGGCGGCTCGCAAAGGACAACGCGCCGTCCTGGAGATTCTTGAATAGCCGGTGAATGCGGATGACCTCGTCATTGTCGGCAAGTTAGGCCGACCAAGAGGAGTGTGTGGTGATATTTATGTCACTCCTCTGACCGATTTTCCCACCCGGTTTGACGGTATGGTTGAAATCCATGTCGGCTCCCGGGACGGCTGGGAACTTAAGAAACTGGCCGCGGCCGTTATGGTGGGCGGCCGACCGGTGCTTAGATTCGAAGGTGTCGACACGCCGGAAGAGGTCGCAAGGATGACCAACCGCGAACTGGCGGTGCCGCGAGACCGGCTGGTAGAGTTGCCGGAAAATGAGTACTTTGTGTTCGACTTGATCGGGTGTGAAGTGTTTGAACAAGAGAATGGCGAACGGATCGGAGAAGTAATCGACGTGGAAAAATACCCGGCCAACGATGTCTATGTCGTCACCACCGCGAATGATAAAAAGCTTATGGTGCCGGTGGTCGGTGTGTATGTAAAGAAGGTAGATATCGAGGCGCGCCGGATTGAGATAGACCCAACCGGCCTTGACGAAAGCTGAACTCTGTGAGCTGACCAGGACCCGGCCTTCCGGGCGTCGGGTTCATGATGATGAAGTTTGAAATTGTAACGCTTTTCCCGGATTACTTTGAACTGTCGATAAGACAGTCCCTGCTGGGGAAAGCGATAGACAAGAAGCTCTTTGAAATAGAAATCATAAACCTTCGCGATTTCGCCGAGGGCCGCCACCTTACTGTCGATGACCGTCCCTTTGGCGGCGGCGGCGGGATGGTGTTGATGATCGAACCGATTGACCGTTGTCTGCAGCATCTCGGATACCCGAGGCGTTCCGAAGGAACGATCGATGACCGGACACGGATCCTGCTGACTTCAGCGGCCGGTCAACTGTTCAGACAGCCGACGGCGATCAGGTATTCGCTGCTGGAACGGGTTACCATCATCTGCGGACATTATCTCGGCGTCGATGATCGATTGGTCGAGTTGTACGATATCGAAGAAGTCTCACTCGGCGACTTCATCCTGACCGGCGGGGAACCGGCCGCGGCCGCGATCGTTGATGCGGTAGGACGCCTGATACCGGGCATGTTGGGAAATTTTGAGTCGGCGCTGGATGACTCGCACATGGAGGGACTGCTCGGCGCGCCTTGTTATACACGACCGGCGGAGTATCGAGGTTTGAAAGTCCCTGAGGTCCTGCTGTCGGGCGACCATAAGGCGATTGATCAGTACCGCCGTGATGAGGCGCTGAAGAAAAGTAAAGCGGTCCGTCCGGACTTATTGAAGGCGGCCGAAAAGATCGACAGGAACGAAAACGAAGATTGAGATAACAAACTCTCGACTGGCCGACCAGTGAGAGCAAAAGATGAGCAAAGAAAAGATGGGTTGATAGAAAGGATACCCTGATGAAACGCATAGCCCAGATCGAAAAAAACTACATCCGTGATGAACATCCCCATTTTCGGAGTGGTGACACTGTGCGTGTCCATGTCCGAATCAAAGAGGGTGACAAAGAGAGAATCCAGGTCTTCCAGGGTGATGTCATCAGTCGCCGCGGCTCCGGCACCGGCGCGTCGTTCACCGTGCGCAAAGTGTCAAGCGGTATTGGCGTCGAACGTGTTTTCCCCCTGCATTCGCCGAACCTGGCCAAAATCGAACATGTCCGCTCCGGCGTGGTTCGTCGCAAGAAACTGTACTACCTGCGTGAACTGACCGGCAAATCGGCTCGTATCCGCGAACAGATTGTCGGCGGTTCCAAAAAGGCTGAGGCGAAAGCAAATAACGTCAAACCGGAGGCCAAGGCCGAACCGGCTCCGGTTCCCGAGGAGCCCAAAGCGGAAGAATAGACATACGTCTCAGATCGAGATACGCAAAGCGCTCCTTCACGGAGCGCTTTTTTGTAGCTCTGAAGATGTTGAGGAGTTTATGAAAGCCGCAGCACGCTGAACGTGGTGTTGCCGTACTTGCGCTGTTGTGCGATCTCGAATCCGGTGAAGTTGATTTTCCCGGTTTCGGAGGTGTCGTGTTGACAGATCAGCAGGCTTGATGAAGTAACTATCGGATGCTCCCGGATACATTCAAGTGTCTGGTCAATCAACCCGGCATACTGCGGCGGGGCGATCATTACGATATCATACGAACACCCGAAACTTTTCAGTCTGGGAATGGCTTCAAATACATCCTCAACCCGGCATTTCAAACGATCGGCCACCTTGTATTTTTCCGCCTGTTTGAGAATCGTCTGCACCAGTTTCGGCTCTTTTTCAATTCCCAAAGCCGAAGATACCCCGCGCGACACCGCCTCGAACAAATATGAACCGGTCCCGCTGAACAGATCAAGATAGGCGGCTTCCTGAAGATACGGATTCAGAAAATCAAAGATCGACTTGCGTAACCGCGTCAACGGCGGTCGGGTATGACCGAGTTTGGGTGCTGTAATCCTGCGACCTTTCAGCTCACCAGCCACAATCGTGAATTCAAACCTGTTGTCGCTCTGTTTTTTCATCAGATGCTGTAATGTCTGATTTTCACTTTTTTCTTTTTCGTCCTCATCAATGTAATAAAAGGATCACCGGCACCGATAACAAATATAGAAATAAATGTTGATCATCTAAAAGATTTCTCGCAACTTGAAGTGTGCAAATGAAGATCACATTCAACGATAAAACCGCCGGCATCGATTACAAGGCGATGGAAGCGATGCTTACTTCCAAAGGCTACAGCGCAATCTGTGGCGTCGATGAAGTCGGACGTGGTCCTCTGGCCGGTCCGGTGGTCGCGGCGGCGGTGATTATCCCGGCCGGTGATCAAATCGACGGGATCGATGACTCCAAGCATCTCACGCCGCAACGTCGCGATGAACTGTTCGATGAAATCATCGCCCGTAACTGGCCGTGCGCAATAGGTATAATCGACCACCGGAGCATCGACTGCATCAATATCCTGCAGGCCTCGCTGATGGCGATGCGTAAAGCGGTCATGGATCTCAGGCAGGTGCCTGATTTTATACTGGTCGACGGCAAATTCAACATCCCCAATCTTTCGTTTCCCCAGTGTGCCGTGGTCGGTGGGGACCGTCACTGCCAGTCTATCGCCGCCGCTTCGATTGTCGCCAAAGTGACCCGTGACCGCATCATGGACCGTTATGAAACACTTTATCCGTCTTATTCCTTCTCACAGCACAAAGGTTATCCTACCGCATCCCATCTGGCCGAGTTAAAACAACACGGACCGTGCGAGATTCATCGTCGCAGTTTCAAGCCGGTGGCTGAACTGATCGAAGATTATGTCCTCTTCTGACCAAAGTGAACCTTCCGGGAAAGAACCGGTGTGGCGACAGTATGAGAAACAGGCCGCCGTATTTTTCAATGAGCAAAAGTTTGAACTTCTCGAAACCAACTGGCGAACCGGACGACTTGAAATTGATCTGATCGTCCGGCGTGATAATCTGATTGTGTTTGTCGAGGTCAAATCCGGGTCATCGAAGAAGTTCGGCCACCCGGTGGAACGAATCGACGAAAAAAAAATGATGAACCTGACCCGGGCCGCTCAACAGTATATCGAACAGAACAATATCACCGGCTGTGATTTGAGATTCGATGTAGTGACTTTTTCCAGTGGGCAACTCGAACATTTCCCCAATGCCTTTGAGGCCCGCGAGCAGTAATTAATCCGTCATCACCGTATCGCCGCCACCGGACAGTGAATCGATGTAAGTTTTGACCTTGCGGATATACGGGGTATAGTATTCGGGCCGTTTCCGGTTTTTCTTCAGATACTGCTCAATTTCACCTTCGGTTACTCCGGAAGCTTTCAAAAGAGAGTCGCGCGCCCTGATAAACCCGTCGCTATCGTTACGATACTCGGCCGAATACAGCCATACCTTGGCGGTAATCAGGGCGTATTTCTCGGTCAGGCGCTCATTTTGTAAATCTGTGCGCTCTTTGTAACCGGTATAGAAAAACCACCCGCCGGCAATCAGCAGCAGGGGCAATATTCGCTTCAACCAGATCATTTTCGTTCAACTTCCTGTTGCCTTGGTACGTAGAACCTCCTAAACTACCTGCCTCAAAACGGTTGGTCAAGTTTGGATATGGACAACACTTTTTCTACAACGCGACGGAAGAGTCGCACCGTAAAAGTCGGCCCGGTTTTGATCGGCGGTGGATTCCCCGTATCGATTCAGTCGATGACCACGGCCGACACCCGCGATGTACCATCGACGGTCGCTCAGATTAATCGGCTGTTTGAAGCCGGATGCGAGATTGTCCGTCTCTCGGTGCTGAACAATCAGGCGGCGGACTGCCTCAGGGATATCCGCAGGCAGGTTACCGGACCGTTGGTTGCTGATATTCATTTCAATTACAAGCTGGCCCTGAAAGCAATAGAAGCAGGTTTCGATAAAATACGCATCAACCCCGGCAATATCGGGGATGACTGGAAAGTGCGTGAGGTCACCCGGGCCGCCGGGGAGGCCGGCGTGCCGATACGTATCGGGGTCAACTCCGGCTCCCTTCCTGAGGATCTGCTTAACCGGTATGGTCATGATGATCCGCGCGCTTTTGTCGAGGCCGCCCTTCGTGAGGCGGCAGTGCTTGAGGATATGGACTTTCGGGATATAATCATCTCCGTCAAATCATCCAGCGCGGCTAAATCGTTTCAGGCCTACTCCATGCTGGCAGAACGGTGTGACTATCCCTTGCATATCGGTATCACCGAAGCCGGCACTCTGGAGACCGGCACTATAAAATCTTCAGTCGGTCTGGGGGCTCTTTTGTTACGCGGAATCGGCGACACTATGCGCGTTTCCCTGACCGCCGACCCGGTCAATGAAGTGCGTGTGGCCAGACAGATTCTGAAATCTTGTGAACTTAAGTCGGACGGTATCGAAGTTATTTCCTGCCCGACCTGCGGCCGCTGCCAGATCGACCTGATTCCACTGGCCGAGTCTATAGAAGCAAAAACTCGTCATATTAAAACACCGTTGAAAGTTGCGGTGATGGGTTGTGCCGTCAACGGACCGGGGGAGGCGCGGGCAGCTGATGTCGGAATATCCGGCGGGGCCGGGCGCGGCCAGTTGATCAAAAAGGGAGAGGTTGTCAAGAGTTTCCCCGAGGCCGAACTTGAAAAGATGTTGCTTGATGAAATAGAAGCAATGACCGGGGAGAAAATAGAGCGCTGACTTCCCGACTACTTTTCAGATTTGTCTTTATCACGCTCCGGCGTCACTTCAAAATACCGCATATCCATCCGGTATAAACGGTAACTGCTTTCAGCGCCCGGACGATTGCTCACATCAACCGGCACGGCTGTCGGGTTGCCTTCCGGCGACCGGCTGACTTTGCTCACAACGCCGTAACTTGTCGGATAGTAGGTTGCGGTCAGGACATGGTCCCAGCTCCGAGCCAGGGCCGGTGCCGCGTTGTTGGCCCGACCCTCCATGCGGAAATAATGTATCCCGGCCTGTTTGTGATAGACACGGGTTACATAGACAGGGAAGTATGACGAATTCGTGTTCACATATCCGCCCAGTCCGGCCAGAGTGTAGTAGGGAAACTGGGAACCGCCCCCCTCATTTTCATCGATCTGGATCAGCGCGATATTCGGACCGGTGGTGCCGCTTAGTTCGACATAACATTTTCCCTGCAGGACGATATATCCGTCTGCCGGTATCTCGATTTCGAGGTTGATCAGGTCGGTCATCACAAGAGTTACCAGGGTTACCGGACTGGTATTGATCCAGGTGACATAGCCGGTTTCATTCAATATCTCTTTTGAATTAATCGATGAGTCTGGCAGGACCACACTGGAGTCACCATGAAGTCCTCCGTCCAGGGTCAGACCGATACCACCATCGGGATTACCCAGCATCAACTGTCCGCCGGCGCCGGTTCCGGTAATTGCAACCTGCTCACGGCCTGTTTGATCATACAAAGACAACCGCCGCTGAGCAGCATCGGTCCCGATGACCAGACTGTCGTTACTGTCTATGACAGAAAGTTTTCCGGCAACTGCAGCCGATGGTGCGCCGGTGATTATTGATCGCGGCATGATCGCTTCACCTTCAAAAGTCACTTGCAGATACAAAGGAGTGGTGTCGGTAAACAGGTCTGATGGGATCAGGATCTCCGACCCCAGCAGGTGGGTGAACATGCCGTAAAGCGTTGAAATTGTCGTATTCTCCGACCATAACGGTGTTCCCCCGACAGAGTCGGCATAGATGGCAAACTCTACCGCGTGAAGTCCGTTTCCTACCGGGTTGCCGTCCGCTTCGGTCAACCGTCCCTGGTAAGACAGCAGACCTGAAGACGGCACAGCAGAGTCGGCAAATATCAACCAACAGAGAGCAGTCAGGATAATGATGGAGGATGGCCTGGTCACGTAAGACATATTGTACCTTTCGGTCAGAATAATGCGGCGGGAAATCCCTTCACCGCTAATATCGGCAACAATCAGATTTTTTGCAATATGTTTGCCGCAACGGCATCACGGCGCAAACAGTTGGAGACTGTTAACAAGAGCAGACAACTTCAGATTGCACATGTTGTTTTGAACCGAGAAGCGGCTTCAGATTAACAGCAATATGAATCAGATTGCAGAAAAGTGTTCACATAATGAACAGATGTGCCATGATGCTGCTTATGGGCGAATCTTAAGTAGTTACATTTCAACATATTTCGTGACGGCCTGTTTTTTGCTTTGTTTTCTTACGGTATTTAGTATCTTTATTGTGGCTTTTACTAAGGCATATGATATTATGATGAGATTTATAGCCGGAACTTTTTTGGTAGTGATGCTCACAGCATCGGTGGCTGTTGCTTTTCCTACCGTGCATTATTCGGAGAACATCCAGAGAGACTGGACCTTTTTCCTTGATCAGCATCAGTACATGTATGCATCGGTAGTTGACTTTGCCTATTCCGATGCCGGCAGTTTCGGCAGTTCGGGCACCACAGGTAGCAATAGCGGTCTTACGAAGCTTAACTGGGGTCACTCCACTCCGGGCATTATGCCGGTACCGTCCGATGATATCCTGCGAGCTCAGCTTTATATCCACGGGGTATGGGTGTCCGGCGACGGCAGTGAAACTACCATAGAAGGACTGTTAGGGTGGGATCCAAACCGCCGGCAGTTTCTGGATAACTCCAACAAATGGGCGCCGGAGATTATTCAGAGCATCAACTGGGTTGACGGCTCTCTTGATGTCGGCCTCGATGCCGGAAACGGATATCTCAGAGTCGATATGGCTGTGTTCATGATGGACTATCAGGGTGGTGGAGGTTCTGTTATTCCGGAGCCTGCGACCCTTGCCCTGATTGCTCTCGGTCTGCTCGGTCTGGGTATTCTTCAGCGCCGACGTCGTGTGAAGGCATCAGCCTGAACAATCCCAATCATAATTGATTGAAATCGGCTTTATGCCGTTTTTTTTATTACGAAACCTGCACTACAATTCACAATTTGTGTGTTTTTTGTCATATTTCATAGATTTAAGAGATCTGTCTGGCGCTAAGTTGTTGTTGTTCAACAGGTGATTCTTGTGGCAGTTTATTTGCTTTCAAATTGGTGGGTCAATAGTGAAATTGCCCGATAACAGAAAGTAAGGTAATTGAATACATGAAAAAAATGACCGCTCTCCTTTTTGTTGTAGCCATTATATTTGCCGCTCCTGCGGTGATGGCTTTCCCCACTATTCACACTAATGAGATAGTTCAGGAAAACTGGACATTCTGGGGTGACGGTCATACATATATGTATACGTCTATAGTTGACTTTTATTACTGCCAACCGGACTACTTCTTTGGCGGGGTCTGGCTTGGCACTATGGATGGTCTTCCTAACAGTTTAAGCTGGGATCATACTTTGCCTTCCGATCTTCAGGTTCCGCCTGATGAAGTCCTACGGGCAAGGCTATGGATCGATGCCGCTTTTGTCGGCACCGATGGCAACGAGATACAGATTCAGGGACTGGTCAACTGGGATCCGCTGAATAATCAGTTCTGGGACAACAGCACATACTGGCTCAGCTCGGTCGAAGACCAGGGCTTCTGGAATGACGGCTCGATTAACGTCAATATCAATGCGGGCGAATATTACCTTCGTGTCGATATGGCTATTTTGATGCTGGATTACCAGAATAACGACGGTCAGGCGCCGCCGGCGGTTCCGGAGCCTGCCACAGTTGCTTTGCTGGGGCTTGGTCTGTTTGGGATCGGTGTGTTCCAGCATCGACGGCTGAAACGTCAGTCCTGATCCCCAGAAAAAAAAGATATAATCAAAACCGGCGTAATGCCGGTTTTTTTTGTGGGGCGCTCCAGTCGTCGATTTAATAATTTCATGAAGTTGTTCTCGGCTCCGGACGAAACAGCTTGACAATCAGAGAAAAAGAGTTAGATTGTCACGAGAGAGATTGTTATATTTTTCACAAAGTGTGCTGGCTTTATGAAAAATATAAGTTTTCCGGCTGGATCCGGTTAATTGCATGATCTATGTAATGAAAGGACCCTTGGGAGGTCATTGGAGAAGCGACCATGCCTACCGTTATCAAATGCAATAAGCAGATCGAAATAGACGAAAGCGGTTTTATGCGTAATCCGGAGTTATGGGATGAGGAGATCGCCCGGATTCTGGCCGCTGAAGATGGGTTGCCCAGCCTCTCAGATGATCACTGGAAGCTTATCAGGTTCGTTCGCGCCTATTACCTGAAACACAATTCAGCCCCTTTGGTCAGGAAGCTATGTTCCGAGACCGGGATCAGGCTGGCCTCATTATATGAACTTTTTCCCAACGGACCGGCCAATGGGCTTTGTAAAATAGCAGGTCTCGACCGCCCCAACGGGTGTGTATAGACTACAAAATTCGCAGACCGACAGAGATCGACCGGAGCCGCCGGACATAACTCAGGCGGCTCTTGTCATTGGAGGCTGTTAGTAGCAGGCTCTCTGCTTTTGGGCAGTTGTTGTTGAATCAGTTATGAGCCGGAAACAGCATGAGGAACTTCCTGTCTGCTTGTCCCTCTGGTGAAAGCCATTGTCCTCCGGATGACAGAACCTGTAAGGAGTTCCCATCTACGCCTGTTGTTGATTCAGGTAGCGGTGACCATGTTTCTACAGTTGCCTTTACGATATCATCCCCAGTATATTGACAATCTATGAAAACCGTGGCTGTCATTATCGCCGCCGGAAGTTCGACCCGGCTGTCGGGGGCTGTGCCCAAACAGTTCCGGGGCCTGTCCGGGCGGCCGTTGCTGGCTGTGACTATCAGCCGGTTCGAGGCCGCCGATACGATTGATGAAATCGTGGTGGTAGTGTCCGAGGACAACCTGCTTTATACCAGTGAAAAGGTTATCGATCCGTATGGATTCAGCAAGGTTTCGAGGATCGTAGTAGGTGGAGCCAGCCGGTTCGAGTCTGTCTGGAACGGCATTAAAACTGTTCCGCTGTCTGCCGGTTTCGTGGCTGTTCATGATGGCGCCCGCCCGCTGGTGTTGCCCTCTGATATAGATCGGGTAGTCCGGACAGCACAACAAGAACGAGCCGCTATGCTGGCCGTGCCGGTGACCGATACGGTAAAGCGGGTGCAGGACGGGTTCGTGTTGACTACTCTTGATCGGTCCCTTTTGCACCTGGCGCAGACACCGCAGGTTTTCCCGCATGATTTATTTCGTGCCGCCTGTGAAAAAGCGATTGCCGATATAAACACCGGCCGTTTCACTGATGATGCGTCGCTGTTGGAAGCTGCCGGTTTCAAAGTGAAAGTAGTCGTTCCGACCGGGCCTAATCCCAAGGTGACAACCGTCGACGACCTTGAAATGGTTCGGACAATAATAAAGGAACGCGGTGATGGCTGAGTTGAGGATAGGTCATGGCAGCGATGTTCATCGACTCGTCAAGGGACGTAATCTGATTATCGGCGGGGTGAAGATCGATCATGATTATGGCCTTGACGGTCACAGTGACGCTGATGTACTGCTGCACGCGATCATGGACGCGCTATTGGGTGCCGCCGGTCTCGGAGATATCGGGCAGCATTTCCCGCCTGCGGATGCGGCTTACAAGGATGCCGACTCGATCGATCTTTTGACACAGGTGGCGCGGATGATAAAAGGTGCCGGGTTTGGTACGATCATAAATATCGATGCCACTATTGTTGCTCAGTCGCCTCGGATGTCACCGCATATCCCGAATATGCGTGACCGCATAGCCGCCGTCCTGAACATAACAGCCTCTCGTGTTAATATTAAAGCCACGACAACCGAGCGACTTGGGTTTACAGGGCGCGGGGAAGGAATAGCAGCCGAAGCGGTCTGCCTTGTCAAGTCCGATGCCTGATAACGCTCACGAAATCAATCAAATCCTCGACCAGGTCTTTGTGTACGGACAATTCTGGGTTTATCTCGTTATTTTCGCCGCCTGTTTCACCGAGAACCTGTTCAGTCCGTTTCCGGGGGATACTTTCATAATTGTCTCGGGCGGTCTTGTGGCTCTCGGCCGACTTGATATGACCATCAGTCTGCTGGTGATAATTTCCGGCGGTATGGGTTCGGTTATGTTCATGTACTATCTCGGACGTCGCTTCGGTCGTGATTTCTTTATCCGAAAAAACTACCGGTACTTTTCGGCGTCGGATATAGAACGTATGGATCTCAGGTTCCGTCGATGGGGCGCATGGATACTGATCTTTTCCCGCTTCTTTGTCGGAATGCGGGCGGTGCTCGCGGTCGTGGCCGGGATCAGCCGTTATCCGGCAGAGAAGATGTTTGTTTTCTCGACTGTTTCCTACCTGATTTTCTGCGGACTTCTCTATTTTGCCGCTTTCAAACTTGTTGAGAACCTCGAAACGATCGAATATTATATTCGTACGTACAATACGATTGTACTGTCTTTGTTGATACTGATTGTTATTGTCTGGATAGTACGGAAAATAAGCGCACGCAGGAAAGCTAGCTGATCGACATGAAGATATTATTGTTAGCCGGTGGTGATTCCAGTGAACGTGAGGTATCTCTTAGCTCAGGCAAAGCTGTCCTGCGCGCTTTGAGAGAGCTGGGCCATTCCGTGCTGGCCGTTGACCCTGCGACCGGCCGGTCGCTTCTGACGGCGGATGGAACCATGATCGACATCACGGATCCGCTTCCTGTCCGACATGGCCGACGGGCAGGTCCTTTAACTCTGGTTGAGTATCTTTCCGGGGATGATTTCCGTGATATCGACGTTGCGTTCATCGCTCTGCACGGCGGCAGTGGTGAGAATGGATCCATCCAGAATATACTCGAACTGGCCGGGATCAGGTTCACCGGTTCAAAGATGTCGGCCTGCGCTGTTGCCATGGACAAAGCGATGACCAAACGGTTGTGCGAGAATGCCGGTATTACGACTCCGGGGTGGGAGCTGTTCCGGGTGGAAGATGCCATTGTTCCGGACAGCGTGGCCGAGCGAATCGCAGAGAGGTTCAAACCGCCTATTATCATCAAACCGAACGACAGCGGATCGACAGTCGGCCTGACTAAAGTCGTTTCATTGGACCAGCTTCCCGGGGCTCTTTCCGTGGCGCGCAGGGAATCTGCTAATATCCTCGTCGAGCAGTTCATAACCGGGCGTGAAATAACGGTTGCCCTGCTCGATGAACGTACTTTCCCGGTCGTCGAAATCATTCCGTCCGGCGGTCTTTATGATTACGAGGCGAAATACACGCAAGGCGGCTCCGAATATATCTGCCCGGCTGAAATCGATGACATGATAGCTTCACAGGCTCATTCCGAAGCGGCCAGACTATATGAAATCATAGGTTGCTCCGGACTGGCGCGGGTCGATTTCATCCTTGATGAGAACGGAACCCTTTACTGTCTCGAACTGAACTCCGTTCCGGGCATGACCGATCTGTCGCTGGTGCCGATGGCGGCGGCAGCGGATGGTATCAGTTTCCCGCAACTGATGCAGATGGCTGTTGAATCCGCTCTGAAAAAAGGCAGCGCTTCTGATGAATAAGCTTACACCCAAAGCGGTCATTTTCGACCTCGGTTCAACACTGATCGATTATCCTTCCAATACCTGGGAGGAGATCAATGTCGATTGTGTCGAATCAGTACGGTCTTATCTCAGGCGGCGCAGGTATGATGTCCCCGATGGTGATGAGTTCTATTCCGCCTACGAGAAGATTCGTCAGGACTATCGCGCAGTTGCCGCCGACACACTGGTGGAATGGAGCGTGCTGCAGGTGGTGGCGAAACTGATGGAAAGGCTCAACCTGGAATACGATGACGAAATCGTTGACAGTCTTTTCGACGCCTATTATGAACCGATCAGGCAGTATATCTTTGCTTATGAAGATGCGGTCGACGTTCTCTCTCGCATAAATGAAAGATACGACGCCGTCGGGCTGATCTCCAACACCGTGTTCCCCGAACGCGCTCATATAGATGAGCTGAAACGGTTCGGCCTGGAGCACCTGCTTACCTTCAAGATTTTCAGTTCCACCTTCGGATTGCGCAAGCCGCACCCGGACATTTTTTACAAGGCCGCCAACCTGGCCGGATTTTCTCCGTCGGAGTGTGTCTATATCGGCGATCGGTATATCGAGGACATTACCGGCCCGAATGGTGTAGGCATGCCCGCGATTTTACGATTCCAGGAAGGCCGTGACTATCCCGATGATCCGTTCGGAGAGATACGTCAGGTGATGTCCCTTTCCGATCTTGAGCGTCATTTCGACTTCTGAAAACCTGTTACCTTGCTCGCTAACTTTTCAGTGGACTTGGCCGTTCGGTGCATGTATTATTGTTGATTCCGTGCTGTTTGAGTATGCGCCGCCAGTAAATTATGAGGAATTGACATGGATCGTACAGAAGAACTCCTGAAAGAACTTACCGAGGCTAATGGAGCCCCGGACATGAACATGAAGTCAGAAAAATAATGAAACGCGAACTTGACGGTCAGGTCGATGAAATCCTGCAGGACAAGACCGGCTCGGTGGTAGGACGCAAAAAAGGCAGTTCCGACGATCCGCGGATTCTGGTTATCGGTCACATGGACGAGATTGGTTTCATGGTTAAAGAGATCAGCGATGACGGCTATATCAGGTTTCTCCCTCTCGGCGGCTGGTGGCCGCATGTCGCTCTTGGCCAGCGGATGCGTGTTATCACTTCAAAAGGACCGGTGATCGGTGTGGTCGGTTCCAAACCGCCGCATCTTCTGGAACCGGATGAGCGGGCCAAAGTGATGAAGATTTCGGATATGGTTCTAGATGTCGGCGTGCAGGACAAGTTCGATGTCCGCAGGAAACTGGGCGTCAAAGAAGGCGATCCGGTTGTCCCGGATGCGCAGTTCACCATTATGGGCAACAAGAAGCTGTATTTGAGCAAAGCGTTCGACAACCGCATGGGTTGCGCGGTGGCGCTTGATGTAGTCAGGAAATTACAGCGCGTCAAACATCCCAACACGATCTATGCCGGCGGGACGGTACAGGAGGAGGTCGGCCTGCGTGGGGCTCAGACCCTGGCTCATCTGGTGGACCCGGATGTCTGTTTCTGCGTCGATGTCGGAGTGGCCCGGGACTTTCCGCCGAAACCGTTTGCGAAACGGGAAAAACTGGGCGGGGGACCGTCCGTGCTCATGTATGACGCTCGGATGATTCCGAACCTCGGCCTGCGTGACCTTGTTATCAAAACAGCCGAAGAAAAGAAGATTCCTTTCCATCTCACGGTGATGGAACGCGGCGCCGGTGACGGCGGCCCGGTGCATCTGTCACGTCTGGGTGTGCCGACTATCTATCTCGGCGCGCCGGTAAGGTATATTCATGCCCATAATGGAATCATGAACCGTTCCGATTATGATAATACGGTCAAACTGATCACAGAGGTTATCAAAAAGCTCGACAGGAAAACGGTGAAGTCGTTTACGGAAGGATAAGCAGGAATGGCCCTCAGGTTCAAAAACAGTTTTACGCGCGTCAAGGAAGATTTCAAACCGATAGAAGAAGGCAAAGTACGTATGTACACATGCGGTCCGACGGTCTATGATTTCGCTCATATCGGGAACTTCCGCGCCTATATGTTCGAGGACCTGCTCAGGCGTTTTCTCAGGTACAAAGGGTACGAAGTCACTCAGGTGATGAACCTGACCGATATCGACGACAAGACTATCCGTAACTCTCAGGCCGAAGGGATCTCGCTGAAGGAATATACGTCCCGGTATATTAAGGCGTTCTTCGAGGACCTGGACACCCTCGGAATAGAGCGGGCCGAGCATTATCCGGCCGCTACCGATCACATCGATGAAATGGTCGGTATTATCAGGAAACTCATAGACAACGGCCTGGCCTACGAAGTTGACGGCAACTATTATTTCAAAATCTCGGCATTCCCGGATTACGGCAAACTGGCCAATCTTGACATGAGCGGACTCAAAGCGGGTGCTCGGGTGGCCGCCGACGAATACGAAAAGGACTCGGTGTCCGATTTCGCGCTCTGGAAGGCGTGGGATGAAGCCGACGGCGATGTCTACTGGGAGACCGAACTTGGTAAGGGACGTCCCGGCTGGCATATCGAATGCTCGGCTATGTCCACCAAATACCTCGGCAATCATTTTGACATTCACACCGGCGGAGTGGACAACATGTTCCCCCACCACGAGAATGAAATCGCCCAGACGGAAGGAGCCACCGGCGAGAAGTTCGTCAACTACTGGCTGCACTGTGAGTACCTGATTGTCGATGGACGCAAGATGTCCAAGTCGCTCGGTAATTTCTACACTCTGCGCGATATTATAGATAAAGGGCACTCACCGACAT
>JAJRTA010000196.1 GCA_024278515.1 Candidatus Zixiibacteriota bacterium | reverse complement strand
GTGTCTTTCCTTTGTATATGAAAACCGGCATCAGCTTAACCCTTTCTCATACCATGCCTTTTGGCCTCAGGAGAAGGCCGGTGATTTATCATTTGACAGCATTTCACTGAGCTCCTGAGGATTGGCGCTATAGGCCATAGCATCCTGCACCGATATTTTGCGTGTGTTATAGAGCTCGGCCAATGACTGATTCATCGTTTTCATGCCGTATTTCTGTCCGGACTGTATCATTGAATAAATCTGATGAACTTTGTCGTCACGGATCAGGGCCCGAACAGCCGGTGTCGCCACCAGTATTTCAAGAGCCACGGCCCGCCCGCCGCCTATTTTGGGAATCAAAGCCTGCGAAACAATCGCCTGCAAAGAGAACGACAGGGAAATCCTTATCTGCTCCTGCTGATTGGTCGGGAACGAATCAACGATACGGTTGATCGATTCCGCCGCCGAATTGGTATGCAGGGTGCCAAAAGCCAGATGGCCCGTCTCCGCGATCGATAAGGCCGACTCGATCGTCTCGAGATCACGCATCTCACCAATCAGCACAACGTCGGGGTCTTCACGCAGGGCATATTTAAGGGCGACTGAGAACGAAGTTGTATCAGCATACACTTCCCGCTGATTAACCAGTGCCGTCTGGTGGCGATGGAGATACTCGATCGGATCTTCCACCGTGATAATATGCACGGGGCGTTCCTTGTTGATCTTGTCGATCACGGCCGCCAGAGTGGTGGATTTCCCCGACCCGGTGGGGCCGGTTACCAGGACAAGACCGCGCGGCAATTTTGAAAACTCGGCGATCACTTTCGGCAGTCCCAGCGACTCAAACGACCTGATCTCATACGGAATTTGTCTCAGCGCAACCGCCACGTTGCCCCTTTGCATGAACATATTGCACCGGAACCGGCTCAGTGACTCGATCCCGAACGAGAAGTCCAGCTCGGAGTTTTGTTCAAATTTCAGTTTCTGTTTTTCACTGACCATGGCGTAAGCCAGTTTCTTGATCTGATCGCCGTTGAGAATATCATGTTTCAACCGTTGCAGCTTTCCGTCAACCCGTACAACCGGTGGCGATCCGACGGTAAGGTGAAGATCGGAAGCATTCATTTTAACCATTTCTTCAAGTAATTCTCTAAGTGACGCCATTCAAAAACTCCCGGCCATAAACGTTTCTATCCAAAGCCCGGATATTCGGGTATCTTATGTGATTATCGGTTATATTCGGCGAATCTTGAGATCGGAGACCTAATGAACTCGGTAACTTTATGGAAGTCAAAGGCAACCAGCAACCTAACCGCCGCTGGAAGTAACCGCAAAAACCTCTTCGATACTGACAATACCGGCTTTCATCTTCTCAACAGCGCACATCCGCAGACTGTACATCCCCTCCTTCAGAGCAACCGCACGGATCTCCGTATCGGTCGCTTTGTTGAGGATCAGTGCTTCAATAGCCGGAGAAACCGGCATCACCTCGTAAATACCGGTACGGCCGGCAAGACCGGTATCGTTGCATTCCGAACAGCCGGTCCCCCTGAAAGCCCGTAAACCTTTCAGCAATTCATCGGGGACACCCAGACTGTCGACCTGCTCCTTGGTGAGGTTGATCTCCTCTTTACAGTTCTGGCAGATTTTGCGCATCATACGCTGGGCCATGATCAGTTTGGTAGCCGAAGCCACCAGATAGTACGGGACGCCCATATCCATGAGACGGTTGATAGACGACGGTGCGTCGTTGGTGTGAAGGGTCGAAAAGACCAGGTGACCGGTGAGGGCGGCCCGGATGGCGATTTCGGCCGTCTCGCCGTCACGAATCTCACCGACCATGACGATATCCGGATCCTGTCGGAGGAAGGATCTCAGCGAAGCGGCAAAAGTAAGACCGATATTGGACTTCACCGCCACCTGATTGATACCGTCGAAGTTGAACTCAACCGGATCCTCAGCCGTCATAATGTTTACATCGACTGTGTTGATCTGCTTCAGAGCCGAATATAGTGTTGTCGTTTTACCTGAACCGGTCGGCCCGGTCACCAGGATAATCCCAAACGGCAGATGGATAGCCTCATCGAATTTTTTAAGGTCCGGCTCGCGGAAACCGAGCTGGGTCAGGTCTACTTTCAAAGCCTGCGGATCGAGTATTCGCATCACCACTTTTTCACCAAAAATGGTCGGAAGTACCGAAACACGGAGGTCCACCGTCCGCCCGGCAATTTTCAGTTTGATACGACCATCCTGGGGCAGCCGGCGTTCCGAGATATCCAGTTCCGCCATTATTTTGACACGAGAAACAATCGCAGAACGATATTTGAACGGCAGCGGGGCCATCTCTCTCAGGTCGCCGTCGATACGGTAACGCACCCGGATTCGCTTTTCGTAGGTTTCGATATGAATATCCGAGGCCCCCATGCGGATCGCTTCTGCAAGAATCGAATCGACCAGCTTAACAAGCGGCTTATCCTGAATCGCCGAAAGGAGATCCGACTCTGAAGCTTCATCTTCGCTGGCTACGACCTCAAGGTCCGGGTCATCCTCCAGCCCCTTGATCATCTCCGAGAGACCACCCGAATCAACATAGTACGTCTCAATCGCCTTCTCAATCGCCTTTTCAGGCGAGATCACCGGTTGAACCGTGCACCCGGTAATAAACTTGATAGCATCAAGCACGTAAATGTTGTTGGGATCGCTGATTGCTACCAGCAGGGTTCGATTAAGTTTGCTGACCGCGATGACTTTGAATTTTCGGGCGATATCAAGCGGGATCAGCTTGACTACTTCCGGGTTGAGCTCGACATCGCTCAGCCTCAGAGCGCCTATCTTGAGATGCTTGCCGACAAAGTCGGCCACCTCATCTTCGGTCTCCACCGCTCCTACCTTGACCAGCGCGGACTGGAAGGTTTCCTGTTGATCTTTCTTGAGAAGTTCTAATGCTTCGTCAACCTGTTCGGCAGTAACCTTTCCGGCCTTGACAAGCATTGCTCCCAATTCAGCAGACATGTGAGCGGTCCATTAAGTTTAAGCGGTTACGGTTCACTTGTTAATTTCGATGCGTACGTTGCCTCCCGGGTCAGGATCAGTCGTGGAAAATATCGTCCAGCTTATCCTGGGCCATATCGGCGAACTCATTCGAAATACCCTGCTGGGTTTTCGGGTTGGACTTTGCCATCACCTGCTCAAAAATAGTCGCCAGCTCCACGGCCGTCTCCTTGGCGTACAAGCGTACCATACCAATCGTGGTGCGGTCGTCAAAAATGACCACCAGGATGGAACGTTCCCCGACCAGAGACATGTGGATATGATCCTTCTTTCCCTGATGGAACAACACCGAGAACTCGGGTTCACCGACCAGCCGGGCGATTTCCTTGGTTGACGCAAAAGAACCGGCCAGCAGAGCGGCCAGCGCTGTGGTGTCCAGCGAGTGAGTGAAACCCTGACGGGTGATGAGGTGCCCATCCTTGTCCACCAGAAGAGCACACTTGGCCTCGGCCCCCTTGAGCATCCTGGTCATCAGGGACTCGATTTTGTTAATCTCTTCCTCGTAAATAATCAATGTATCATCTGACATTGCGGCCTCCTAATAGCCTATTTAATTCCGAACAGTCGCTTGAAGAATCCACGTTTCTTCTTATGAGCCCGTCGCCTCAGCGGAGGCGCCATCCCGGGCGAACCAAGACCGGCTGGACCGGAGCCGCCCGAAGGAGTTTCACTCTTCAAGACATTTCTCTCATATGATGCATCCCCCTCAGCGGAAGGCTGGGCAGGGGCGAAAGCAGTTGGCGTGATTTTTCTGGGGCTGGATTCATCACGACTACCAGGGAAGGGGCGGTAAGCGGCCGCGGTCGGTTCTTCTTTTTTCGGCTCCGCCGCCGCGTCAGTATCGACCGTTTGTCGCGCC
Organism: Candidatus Zixiibacteriota bacterium; assembly: GCA_024278515.1. Taxonomy (GTDB): domain Bacteria; phylum Zixibacteria; class MSB-5A5; order GN15; family FEB-12; genus JAJRTA01. The sequence continues at coordinate 14,616 of JAJRTA010000196.1, read as the reverse complement.
GGGGAAGCTGACGGATATGATCCTCCGGAAGGAGGCTGTGTTCCGGACTCCGAAGCCGCGATATTGACCGGTGTCGGTTCCTGCGCAGCCGTCGGGGGCGGAGTCGAAACAGCCGTCCCGCCCGACACTCCGGCGGATGCCGCATCTCCATGAGTACTTTGCGGGGAAGCGGCAGGGTAAGGACGCGCCGGTTGTTCCGGTTCCGGTTTTACCGGCTGAGCTTCGACCGACTGTGATTTTATCTGGCTCTCAGCGCCGCCGGCCGACTTTGCCCTGTCCAGAACCAGCTTGATAATCATTTTCAGCGTATCGAACACACCGTTACCGACTGTTGCCGAAGCTCCGAAATCAGGACGGCCTTCCGGGTTCAGTTTGGCGCGAAGCTCCTCGATCGACATAACACCCGGCAGATCACGCTTGTTGTACTGGATTACCAGCGGCAGCTCGTTGATGTTGTACCCGTATTCCTCCAGGTTTTCCTGAAGGTTCATCAGCGATTCGATATTTTCATCCAGCTTATCAGGCTGACTGTCGGCCACGAATACAACACCGTCAACACCCCGCAAAACAAGTTTTCGTGTGGCGTTGTAGTAAACCTGGCCGGGGACCGTATAAAGCTGAAACTTGGCTGCAAATCCATTTATTGTCCCGATATTGATCGGCAGAAAATCGAAATAAAGTGTTCGATCCGCCTCGGTAGCCAGCGATATCAGATCACCACGCGTATTGCCCGGCACCTTCGAGTGCACATACTGCAGATTGGTGGTCTTGCCGGATAAACCGGGACCGTAATAAACGATCTTACAGCATACTTCCCTTGACGAGTAATTTATTGAAACCATGGTTTATAATCTTCCGACTGTCAAATGTCGATATTTGTCGCTGTCTGTAACTTGCTGATCGCATTTTTCATTTCGAGTCTGATCAGCCCGATATTCACTTTCTTTTCCGTAGTTACAACTAAGATCCCTTTGCCGGCATCGGCAAAAAACAGTTTGCCGTTTTCCGCCTCGATCGTCACCTGTTTCAACGGATCGGTATGGAGCCGATCCAGTGATTTCTGGATATTGGACGTAATTGAAGCCGCCAGCGCACCGATCGTGTCACTATCGAAACTGTCGTCGAGATCGGCCGCGATCACGATGCCGTCCCCGCCAACCATCATCGAACCGGTAACACCCGATGTTTTGTTCAGGTCGCTAAGTACTTGGTACATGTTCTTTCTCCACGTTATCTGACAGCCCGGCGCCGTAGCGCTCGGCCACATATTTCCTGATTATTTCAAGCCCCTGGTTTATTCGGATATTCAAAAGGTCGTCAACCTGCCATTCGGCCACAACCATCAGAGTCAGTGTCTGCTCAAAGGCCAGAATGATTCGATAGTCCGACATCTCGATTCTGAGCTTTTCCGGGTTGCTCCAACGGCCGGCTTTTAGTAACTGTTTGTTGGCTTCATAGAAAGACAGAGCATACGGAGCCCAGTCCTCGCTCTCAATTTGATTGCGGCTGAACTGCCCCAGTAAGAGACCTTCATGATCAATAACAGCCGCCATCTGCACCGAAGCGTCCCCGCCGATATAGCGCATCGCCCGTTCGAAACCACTTCCTCCGGCATCAGGTATCTGACTGAAAGTATCAAAGCTCTGAGATGAACTTTTCGATTCCGCCTGACGCACAAAATCAGGCGTGTCTTTTATCACCCCATGCTCTCGAGACACTGAAATAGCGGTAAAACCGGATTCGGCCCCTTTCTGAATGCCGGGTTCGGAGGGCGGTTTGATCGTGTGCTTCGAAGCAGAGGGTCTTGACACTTCCAGGGGTAACAACTGTTTCCATACCGGTCGCAAAACAAACGGCGCGGCGGCCACATGCAAAAGCAACGCCGGGAGGTAACCGGAAGTGCCGAGAATAAGCGATACTTTGATGTTCATCGAATACGCGATGGAAATAAACAGACCGAATACAGCCCCGACCGTCAACCGGTAAATAAAACACAACCCGGAAGCCTGAGCCAACTGAATCAGACTCGCCCGATGATTGAACATCCAGATCACCAGCCCGTAGAAAAGCAGTTCGTACATGGCGTAAATCAGTGAAGCCCTCAGCACCGAGCTTCCGAACTGGTTGGGAAACACCACCATCGGGGCAATCAACAAAAGCAGCGTAAACAAAGCGGTCTGGCGTGCAATGCGTGAGCTAATATCCATGACGAATCCTTTTAATGGTCACCCTGCCCCAAAAGCAGCGTGTCCAGTTTCATTCTAAGAGCACCCAGATTGGATTTATTATTGGCAACAAACATAAACATCCCCTCGTGCGAGCGTACCGTGTAAAATGTCGGCCCTCCGGTCTCAACCAGAACACTGTGTACGCTTCCGAAATACGAACCGGCCAGCTCCTGATCCAGCCCGCGACTGAACTCCAATGCTATCGCTCCACACACTGTCGAATCCAGGCGCATCGTCCATTCAGACTTGACAACCAGCCCCTCACGGTTGATAAAAAGCACTCCATCCACCCCGGGCAGGGCAATCACCTTTTCCATAATCTCCTCGACCGTCAGAGGTTTTCGTTCCGGGACAACTTCGGAACGAACACGGTCGCCCTGGTCCGTCGAGGGACGTCCGGGTCCTTTCGGCCCGGGAGCAGCTTCCGCCTCTGATGCTTTATCCTCCGTCCCATCTCCCATCATTGCGGCGTGCTGAGCGGGAATCTGACGAGCGATCTCCAGCAGTTTCGTTATCTGCGTGTTGCTCGGGTCACTATTGTGAAGTTTGGTCAAAAGCTTTATTGCAGGCTGGAACTCACCCTTATAAATATGGATTTCAGCCAGCAGCAATTCGGTGGCGCGCGTCCACCCGTCACATTCAGCCGCCTTGCGGGCTTCGATCTCCGCCCAGTCAAAAAGCTGACGGTCGAGGTTTATCTTGGCCATCACCACATGAGCCGAGCCGTAGGAAGGGTGTACCTTCAGCCCGTTTTGACAGACACGAAAAGCCGCCTCCAGGTCACCCTTGCGACGTAATGCCTCGGCCAGGGCTGCGAATATCTGCGAATTGGGATCCTGTGACAGGATTTTCTGACACTTGGCGATTCTGTTATCTATTTCCGCTGCACTTGTCACTTAGTGTACCTGTAAGTCAAATCCAAATAAAGCATTACTAATTGCGTAAATTATACCAATCAGCAAGTAACCTCACGACAGCCGGTTATGTCAACCAATATCTGGTTCTATTCGAGGATACGGCGAGCCTCGAACACGCCATAAGCAAACAGACCGACCATCAGCACCAGCATCATCGGCACCACAAAGGACGGCAGCATGATGATTTCGAAAGCCTGGAGCAGCCAGGCAGCCTGTGTCAGGACCAATACAACAAATCCGATTATGAACAACTGCCACGGTTTTTTCAGCAGGCCGCCGCGAACCAGTTCCGCCACCTTGAACGCTCCGAACAATCCGGCGATAGCACCCACCAAAACGAGGATATTGAGAATTGTCGGCGGATGAGTTATAACCGCGAGATTCGCCGCATGGACAGCCGGACTCAACAGCATCAACAGGCCCGCAATAACAACAGTATTTCGTTTCATATTGACCTCACTCTTCCCTGATCATCTTGACTACTTTTTCCGCTCGTTTAAGCGAGTGATAGAAATCTTCATCAATCTTGAACCGTTTGACTACTTCACGACGAGTCGCCAACGGATGTGATATTTCTTTTTTGACTCGGCCCACGGCATGGCGGTAAACGCCTGTTCCGAGGAGACGGAACACATACTCCAACTGTTCTGACAACATCTGTTCAAGGCCGCTCATCAACTGGTGATGACGCGTTGCGGCAGGCATAGCTTTGAACGCTTCAAGAAACTTGTCAAAAGAAGGGGCCAGATCCGATGATGGATCGAGACCCGGGAAATAATTGAGAAGACCACCGCGATACTGAGCGGAGAAAGCTCCAAAACAGTTGTTGTCTTCCCCGAGCATTTCCTCGACCGCGCTGCGAATCCGGAAAAAACACTGGTTGTAAAGGGTGAAAATGATCGAGAGAACTACTTCCTCTTCGTCCTCTACTTCCTCTTTTTCCTGATCACGTCTGCCTATCGGCTCCACCAGTTTCTGATTGATCAGACTGTAAATCGACCGGCAGGTAACGAACTCACCCATCGGCGACATGTTGATCAGGTCAGGTACCGTTTTCTCGCCGTCGATCAGGGCCAGGATTCGGAACTCATCCAGCGAAAGACGGATCTCTTCGCGATTGATCTTCGGTGATGCCACGACATCGAGCAGAACATCATCGGGCGGGATCACCTTCTGGATTTCCATCCACTCGTCGATCCGACGGGTGCCCTCCATGACAACATTCATCGTGTTCATCTCGATCGTGAACGGAGCATTGCTCGGCTTCGCCCCTTCGTGGAAGATGAAATCTCCTTCTTCCCAACTGAACAGGTTGTAAACGATTTCCTCGATCTGCAGCTTGAGACACTCCCCGATTTCCTGTTTATCAAACAGGCCCATATCGATCAGAGTAGTGCCGAGCTGACGGCCGGTCTGCTTATGCAGAGCAATTGCCCGTTCAAGGTCGGTTTTGGAGATTTTGCCGCGACGCAAAAGCATATTACCGAGCAAATCCTCGGTCGAATTGATCGAGGAGGCGAAGATAATATTCCCGTTCTTAAAGGCTACTTCTTTTTGCCGCGTGGCTGTTCTCGCTTCCAGCACACCGGTCTTCTTGCCGGTGGCCAACAGCTGTAATATATCCGGAAAGGATACTGTTTTTAAGTTGCCGGACAGACTCACTTGCTACCTCACACTGGTTGCCGGAGTTTAACTCAACCGTAATTCGGGTACTTCTTTTAGGTTATCGTCTGTCCGACAGGATATCTTAAGTTGATTTTACGTCGGGGAGTTGTCCACCAAGTACGTAAAAAGCGGGTTCACAGGCTGATTTCCACGCTCCACAGGCGGGAAAGATCCTGAATAAAAAGCTCCCCTGACTCATCGACAACAAGCAACTCCCGATCGTTCCCGAACCGGCCTGAACCCGGCAAGCCTGTTACTACCAAACGACTTAACCCGGAACTCCTCAGGCGGTATGCCCGGGACGGCATAATGTCTGTTTTCCGACTGACCACCAGCATATCCACTCCCTGCGAAGCAGCCGTCGCTTCCACCTGATCATTGATCCGCTCGACAAACAGGATACTTGAAGTATCGATGACCAGTCCGATCGACGAGACGGCCAGAAACCAGCCATTACGGTCCATTTCGGGCAGTTTCTCCCCTGAGTAAGACACGATTTGATATTCTTCAATCGGTGCTTCGCTATAGTTCCTGACATCCCTTAACGAAGACAGAAGTCCCCGAGCGACAAAAATCGTATCCGCCCGCCACTCGACAGCGAGACGCATAAGATCATCAATAGCGTCATACTCAGAAGAATGTACGATCAGGTAGCGTAGTTTCTCAATACCATAAGCCTGCAAACTCGGTGTCAGAATCTTTTCATCGATACGATACCGTTTGGAATTCAAACGAGTGATCAACAGGTCGGATTCTGCTTTACCGTTCGTACAGTTGACTGCCGCTACCCCGCCCGGGACCGAAAACAAACGGACGGAATCCGTCCGATCCGGACTGACTATCGCCTTAACAAAGATCAGATTAGCTACCAGCAACAACCCCAGTACCAGCACACGACGCGCCTGCTTGCTTTTGATCGCAATGACTCCCGCAACCAGAGCAAAGTAAACAGCCGACGCCGCTATCCAGGAGGGGTCTGAAACCTGCCACACCTGCGCCTGCGCCTCGCCGAAAAAACGTAACAGCATCAGTATCAGTTTCAAAAGCAGGTTCAACAACGACCCCGTCAGCGCCCCGAGAACGGGCAGTATCAGATGAGCCAGAAGCAGACAAAGCGATCCGACCACCGCTATTGAGACCAGCGGCACAATAACCAGGTTGGCAAGCGGTGAAATCAGCGGCACCCGATGAAAATAAAGCGCGATCAGCGGACCGGAAAAGAGCTGAGCCACCGACGAGATTATCACCGGCATGACCAGCCACCGGTACCAGGATCGCCCATGGTAACCGGCGAACAGAGCATGTATTTTCGGAACGATAAAAATCAAGCCCCAGGCGGTCACAAATGAAAGCTGAAAACCGACATTGAACAGTTGCGACGGCTCAACCAGCAAAATAACAAGAGCGGCCACAGCAATCAGGTTATTCAAATCATAACGCCGCTGCACCAAAGCCGCGCCAATCACCAGCGCGGCCATTATCGAAGCTCGCACCACCGATGGTTCCCCGTAAGATAGCAGGGTAAACACCAGCAGACCGGCCAGCAGTATCACGGCCCGTCGTCCCCTGGACAGACCGAACGGTCGCAGTACTATCACCAAAAACCCGATCACCAGCGCAACATTGGACCCGGACACGGCCAGGAGGTGTAAGGTTCCGCTGTCGCGGAAAAGCTGGTAGATTTCCGGCGGAATATCACGTACCTCACCGATCAGAAACCCGGCCGCCAAAGCCGCCGGTTCCGGTTCAAGGTTCGTCCGGAAGCTTTCCGAAACGGCATTTCTGACGTCATCCACCCATTCAAGCAGCGTCCAGCGTCCCTTAGTATTCATCCGCACGTTATTCAGGTTGAACAGGTACACAACGCCCGATATTCCCCTTAGGTTCAGGTACCGTCGATAGTTGAACCCGGACGGTGAGGCGCCGTCCTTTAACGAGTAAATGCGCGCCCGAAACTCCAGCCGATCCCCCCGGACCAGTCCGGTTGTGGAGTCGCTGACTTTAATCAGTAAACAACCTTCAACCGGTCGCATGACGGTATCACCGATCGAATCGACTTCGATCTTAATTTCGGTACCGGAGGATTTCAGTTCCGGCCAGTCGGCAACAACACCGTATATCTGATAGCGGCGACCGTTTTCAAAGTGATTGACCAGATTATTCGGACCGGTGTCATAAAAGTCCAGCCCGAAATGCAAGGCCGACAGGAACATCATCCCTGCTGCAAACAGCATGGTGGCTGTTCGTGGGCGCGACCGTATCAGGACTGACGCCGCCAGACATGCTATCAGCGAAAAAAGAAACAGATATTCAACCGGCAGACGGCTGAAGTCGGCCAGCAGAATGCCCGCCACCACAAACGGCAACAAAAAGACAGCCGGATACCTGCGTATCATCAGTCACTCTTGAGACCACGACGGGTCAGTTTTCCGACCAGCCGTGAAAGTTCCTGCACCCTCAATATCAGACAAAGCAGTATGTACAAGACAAATGCGGACGCCAGCGGCACCACAACATCCAAAACACGGGTAACGACAGCCGACTCAAACGATCCCGGACGCCACGTGATCAACCCGGCAATGTAAAAAGCCAGCACCGCCGCCACTGTTATCCGGGCCAGATTCAGACCCAGTTTATGCCAGTCTACTCTGACCCCCTTCGTCGGCAGAAAATAAATGAGCATCGCTCCGTTGACCAGCCCGGCCATGGAAGTAGCAGCCGCCAACCCGGCGAAATCGAGCATCCTGACCAGCGGATAATACAGGGCGATATTCACGGCAACCGAAATTATCGATATTCGCATCGGTCTTTTGGAGTCACCGGCCGCATAGAAAAACGGCACCGTCACCCGCACCGCCGCGAACCCGATCAGACCATACGCATAGTGACGTAAGGCCAGCGCCGTTTCAGCGGCGTTACCGTCGCTGAATGCTCCACAGCCGTAGATCAGATCAATGATCGGTCGACCCAGAAGAACCAGACAGACCGCCGAGGGGACCACCACAAACATGTTCAGACCGATAGTTTCGTGGAAAGCGTTGTTCAGACCTTCCTTATCCTGTCGGGCGAACAGTTCACTTACCCGCGGCAGTGCCACAGTTCCCAGCGCCACCGCGAATACTCCCAGCGGGAAATGCATCAACCGGTACGAATAGTTGAGATAAGAGATCGATCCTTCCACTAAGAACGACGCTATAAGCGTGCTCAGCAGAATATTCACCCGCCCGGCCGACATGCCCACGATCATCGGGGCCAGCAGCCTGAAGACTTTTCGCAATCCTTCATCGAAAAAATCGAGTCGCGGTCGCCATCGATAGCCGATACGGTACAGCGCCGGAAGCTGAATCAGGATCTGCGCCGCCCCTCCGATCACCACACCAAGAGCCAGTGTGTAAGCCGGTTGGTCGAAATACTCATAGCCGATTATCACCGTGAACACGATTCCAAGGTTGAACATGGCCGGCGACATGGCCGGTACACCGAACCGTCCGAACGAGTTGAGCATACCCATAACCAACGCCGAAAGCGACACGAATAAAAGGTAGATCATCATGATTCGGGTCAGGTCAACAGTCAGCGCAAACTTGTCGGCATACTCGGTAAAACCGTAAGCCGTCATATAGACGACAATCGGCGCAGCAATAATCCCCAGAAACACGATCAGCCCCACGATCAGAAATATCGAAGTTAAAACAATGTCGGCCAGTCTGAAGGCTGCCTGATCGTTTTCTTTGACCAGTTTTTCTTTGAACACCGGGACAAAAGCCGACGACAGCGCTCCTTCGGCGAACATGTCGCGCAGCAGGTTCGGAATCCTGAAAGCTGTGACAAAAGCGTCGGTAGCCATCCCGGCGCCGAAAAAATAGGCCATAATCTGCTCGCGAAGCAGGCCCAACAAGCGCGAAAAAGCGGTCGCCCCCGAAACTTTCGAGGCCGAACCGATGAGGGAACCTTTTTTTACCTGACTGGTTGACAAATCGTAATTGCCGATATATACTTACAAGCTATTTTGGAGATTATAATAAAGAAAGGGTTTGAGTTTGCCAAACCATAAATCTTGCGAAAAACGAGTCAGAACTTCCGAGAAAGAACGGATCCGCAACCGCGGTTACCGCTCGAAGCTGCGTGCCTCGATTCGCGAACTGCGCGCCATGACTTCGAAAGAAGAGGCTCAGGCCATGTATAAAGAAGTCGCGGTGCTGCTGGATCGGGCGGCCGGTCGGAATCTGATTCACCGAAACAACGCCGACCGCAACAAGTCGCGCCTGGCTCGTTTCGTGCAGTCGCTTCAGTAGCGTTCTTCACGAATTTACCTGAATTAACCAACCCCGCAGGTTTACCTGCGGGGTTTTGGTGTAATGATCTGATTTAACAGCTCCCGACCAGTTAGTTAGAGCTGCTTATCAAAGTCTCAGGTTCAGGGGTCTGTTCGTCGAAACAAACGTGTAACGAAATCAATGACCAATACCATCACTCAACCTGACTAACATTCGACAGATGTCACACCGGACTTGATCCGACTCCAGTTCCCTGCAGATAGAATAGGCTCCCGCTTTCACGGGAAGACGAAACAACACCAAGTGGCGCTTAGCCAGAAACAAATACATTCAACAAAAGAAGCCACCCCTGTTGGGGTGGCCTGGCGGTGAGTGGAGTAGACACTTTGTCAGCGCTTATTCATCTTCGGAATCATCTTTACCGATTTTATATTTCTTTATTTTATCGAACAGGGTGGTGTAGTCGATCTTGAGAATCTTGGCCGCTTTCCGTTTGTTGTTACGGACTTCCTTGAGCACCCGCAAAATGGCCGCTTTCTCCGCCCGGGCCTGGGCATGGGCGCCGATTTCTTTAAGACCGGCCCCTTCCCGCAAACGGATTTCGTCGGTCGAGCGGATACGAATCGCCAGATGTTCCGGCGTGATTTTCTTACCTTCGGCCAGTATGACCGCCCTTTCGATAGTATTTTCAAGCTCTCTGACATTACCGGGCCAATGGTATTTTTCAAGCAGACTGATAGCGTCACGAGAAAAACTCCGGGCTTTCACTTTCTTCTTTCGAGCCTGGCGCGCCAGAAAATATTCGGCCAGTTCCCTGATATCGTCGGGTCGCTCCCGAAGCGGCGGAATGAGAATCGGGAATACCGAGATACGATAGTACAGGTCCTCGCGGAATTTCTTCGCCTTGATCTGTTCGGTCAGGTCCATGTTGGTCGCGGCGATTACCCGCACATCGACCTCGATCGACTTGGTGCCGCCGAGCCGTTCGAAGTTTTTCTGCTGAAGAACGCGAAGTAGTTTGGCCTGTAGCGAGATATCCATGTCGCCGATCTCGTCGAGAAAGATTGTCCCGGTATCGGCGATTTCAAATTTGCCTATCTTGCGGTCATGAGCGTCGGTGAAGGCTCCTTTCTCCGAGCCGAACAGTTCGTTCTCAAGCAGTTCATGCGGTATCGCGGCGCAATTCAGCGTCACGAAAGGTTTATCCTTACGCGGTGAAAGCAGATGTATCGACTTGGCAAACAGTTCCTTGCTGGTACCGGTCTCGCCGTTAAGCAATACGGCGGCATCCGACTTGGCCACCTTCTGGACCAGCTTGCATATCTCGACCATCCGGGGGTTTTTGCCGATGATGTCCTTAAACCCTTCCTGAGCAAACAGCTCTTCCCGAAGCAAACTGTTCTCAGCCATCAGCCGCCGCGTTTCCATCGCCCTCTTGACCAAAACACAAAGATAGTCAGTATCGAACGGCTTGGTGATAAAGTCGAAAGCTCCTTTTTTCATGGCGGCGACGGCGTCTTCAATCGTGCCATAGGCGGTCATAACGATTACCGATGTATCACTGTCGGTGTTCTTGACTTCCTCAAGCACCTTCATCCCGTCCACATCCGGCATTTTCAGATCGGTTACGACTACGTCGTAGGATTTGTTCTGGATCAGGTCAAGCGCTTTTCGCCCATTGCCGGCCGCATCGACCCGATGGCCTTCTTCGATCAGCGTCTCTCTGATCACGTTGCGCATGGAATCTTTATCATCAACTACAAGTATACTGGACACTTCTTTATCCCTCGAACATTAGTAGTCATCCCCCGCCAACCGGAGTATACCGTTCTTAAAGCTATATCGGAATCCAATACGCCGTGATGAGTCTGATAATGCGCAATTATAGAACAATCAGCAAACCGCTACAGGCGGGCGGAATTTCCATTAAGCACAAACAAACCATTACAGCAACCGAAAACTTACGGTTGTATCGGCAGACCCGCTTCTATGTCAAACTCCTGCCTGTATGTCTTACTCGTGCCAGTAAATCAAGATGCCGGAACCCGCAAGGGTTCCGGCCTAATGCAGTAAACCGGATATGGGCCGTCATAACAAACAGAAGTTTCCAACACTGTAAGCAACAGAAATGAAGCAAAAAATCCCGTATCCTGAATCATTCAATGAAGGAACCGGAAAAATGGTTGACTAATCCCGCGAAAATGTTATAATTGCTTTCAAGAGAATAAGTTACGCTCCGGATTGCTTATTTGTTTGATATGGCAATAAAGGATAAAATGCGCCGGGACTGTAACTTGAGATTATTAATGATTTATCCGCTGGTGTAGAAGGTCCAGCCGATTCAGGTCATATCTGTTTTTGATCACACTCTGTCTGGATGCCGACAACTGAATCAGAAATATATTGAGCTGTGACGTTGATGATATGGCCGTTCAAATCGAGTCCGCCTTATCTCCTGTGTGGATAATTTTCTGACTTAGACGAGGAACAGGAAATCATGACGAAGAAAACAGGTCTGTCTCTGCTGGTTCTTTTGCTGCTGATTTCATCGGTGGCAGGGTACGACTTCAACGGTGAACGGTACATCAAACTTACTATAAGCAACAAGGCTGAGCTGGCCAAACTTTCACGCCTGGTTTCCATAGACAATGTTCAGGGAGAGATAGTCTTTGCCTATACTCATGAACGGATGCTGGGTGAACTATCGGCTCTTGGTTACACTTTCGAAATTCTTCCGCATCCGTCAAGTCTGGTTGATCCGGCCATGTCGGCTGACAAAGCCGACATCAAAGCGTGGGATGTTTACCCGACCTACAGCGCCTATGTGGCCATGATGTACCAGTTCGCCGCCGACTATCCGTCTATTTGCCGAATTGAGAATATCGGAGCCACCAATAACGGTCACGATCTTCTCTTCGCCGTCATTTCCGACAATGTGTCGGTCGAGGAAAATGAGCCGGAAGTGATGTTCACCAGTTCGATGCATGGTGATGAAACAACCGGCTCGGTGTTGATGCTGCGCCTGATAGATTCGCTGCTGACCACTTACGGCAGTGATCCGCGGATAACCGATATGGTGAACGAGATGGAAATCTGGATCAATCCGTTTGCCAACCCGGACGGGACTTATGCCGGGGGCGATAATACGGTCAGCGGCGCGACTCGCAGCAACGCCAACGGTTACGATCTGAACCGCAATTTCCCCGACCCGGAAGACGGCCCCTATCCCGGCGGTACCCGTCAGATTGAAACGACTCACATGATGAACCTGGCCGAAGCGCATAACTTTGTCATCTCCATGAACTTTCACGGTGGAGCCGAGGTCCAGAACTATCCCTGGGATACCTGGGCGCAGCTTCACGCCGACGACTCCTGGTTTCGGAGTGTCTGCCATGCCTATGCCGATACCGCCCAGGCTTATAGCCCGGCCGGTTATATGAACGGATTCAATGATGGGATCACCAACGGATATGACTGGTACACAATCTCCGGCGGGCGGCAGGACTACATGACTTATTTCCAGGGCAGTCGTGAAGTCACCAACGAAATCTCCAACACGAAGCTTCTCCCGGCCAGCCAGTTGCCGGCCCACTGGGAATATAACCGCTTGTCCATTCTGCAATGGGCCGAGAACGCACTTTACGGAGTGCGGGGAATCGTAACCGATCTCAATACCGGCCTGCCGCTGGACGCCATGATTGAAGTGCTCAACCACGACAACGATTCAAGCCAGGTGTTCACCGATCCTGATGTCGGTGACTACCATCGAATGATACAGGCCGGTACCTGGGATCTCAGGTTCAGTGCGCTTGGTTATATTCCACAGACAATTACCGGTGTTTCAGTAACTGATTTCAACACGACAATTCTCAACGTACAACTGGAGCCGCTGTCCAGCGATCCGGCTGTCAGCTTTTTCAGTCATGATGCCGGACCGGTCAACCCGGGTGATTTTGCTTCGATGTATATCACCCTGGTCAACAACGGTGGTGGAGATGCAACCAATCTGTCCGGCACTCTCACCTGTGCCGACTCTTTTGTGACAATAACGCAGAATTATTCAGGCTATCCTGTTCTGGCGGCTCTCGGCGGCAGCGGTACATCGAACTCCGCTTATCAGTTCAGCGTGTCATCATCCTGCCCGGAAGAGTATCCTGTTGATTTTGTTTTGCAACTGAGCGGCGACGGCTATATCGACAGTGTTGTTTTCTCGATTACTATCGGCCTGAAAGTCGAGGACTTCGAGACGGGTGATTTCACATCGTACCCGTGGCAGATGTCGGGCAGTCAGAGCTGGGTGATTAGTAGTACTGCTTTCGAGGGCATTAATTCGGCTAAATCCGGCGCCATTACACACAATCAGTCGAGCACCATGCAGGTATCGATGACCGGCCTATCCACCGGAACCATCAGTTTCTATTACAAAGTGTCTTCAGAGTCCGGTTATGATTATCTCAGATTCTATATCGATGGCGCGCTGAAGGCGCAGTGGTCGGGTAATGTCAACTGGTCGCTGGCCGAATACGCCGTGACCGGCGGCGATCACACATTCCGCTGGAGCTACTCCAAAGACGCTTCGGTGTCAAGCGGTTCCGACTGTGGGTGGGTCGATTACATAACATTCCCCGGAGCAAGTTCCGATCGGGACGGCGACGGCATCTTCAATGCCGATGACAACTGCCCCGACATCTACAACCCCGGACAGGAAGATTTCGACAGCGACGGGGTCGGCGACAGTTGCGACAACTGCTTATCGATCGCCAACTCCACTCAGGATGATGGTGATAACGACGGGGTCGGTGATGTATGCGATAACTGCCCGACTGTCTCCAATACCTCTCAGACAGATACAGACAGCGACACCTACGGTGACGCCTGCGACAACTGTCCGACGATCAGCAATCCGACACAGACCGACAGTGATTCCGACGGGGTCGGCGACAGTTGTGACAACTGCCCGACAACAGCCAATTCGTCACAGACAAACAGCGACAGTGACAGCCTCGGCGACGCGTGCGACAACTGTCCTACAGTTGACAACCCACTTCAGGAAGACGGCGACAGCGACGGAATTGGTGATGTCTGCGACAATTGTGAGTTATCATACAATCCCACGCAGGAAGATATAGATATGGACGGTGTCGGTGATAGTTGTGACAACTGCATCTATCGCAACAATCCTTCCCAGATTGACACGGACTTGGACGGCGTCGGCAATGGCTGCGACAACTGTATCGACGATCCCAACCCGCTTCAGGAGGATGGTGACGCAGATGAAATCGGGGATGTGTGCGACAACTGCCCCACCGTTTACAATCCGGGACAGGAAGATGCCGACTCCAACGGTGTGGGTGATGTCTGCGATTACATTTGCGGTGATATCGATAGCTCGGGCGATGGTCCCGATATCAGCGACCTGGTGTATCTTGTCGACTGGATGTTCTCCGGCGGACCGGCGCCCGAGAACTGGGTAACAGCCGATGTCAACGGTTCCGGCGGGGTCGCCGATATTGCCGACCTGGTTTATCT
>JAJRTA010000195.1 GCA_024278515.1 Candidatus Zixiibacteriota bacterium | reverse complement strand
GAACCGGATATCTACCGCCTGTTGTGGAGGGGGGATGAGGATTTCAAGAAGATTTTTAAGATCAAGGCCGAGTTCGACAGTGTGATGCCGTTCAATAAACGAAACACGCTCGAATATTACCGGTTTATCCGAAGGCTGGTGGATAATGAAGACCTTCTGCCGTTCGATATCTCTGCGATGCAGGCAGTGGCCGAATATGGCCGTCGTATTGCCGGACGAAAAGATCGTCTGACCACGCGCTTTACCCGTATCTCTGATATCTGCCGTGAAGCATCATATGTGGCGGGGCAACGCAAAGCGTCCCGGGTGGAACGGGAGGATGTGGAACAGGCGATAAAAGACCGTCGCACCCGCATTAATCTCATCGAAGACAAAGTTCAGGAAATGATAGACAACGACTCGCTTATTATTTCCACCGAAGGCGAAGTTGTGGGACAGATTAACGGTCTTTCGGTGTACAACATCGGTGACTACTCTTTCGGACGCCCAACGCGCATTACCTGTAGTACGTCGATGGGCAAGCATGGAGTTATCAACATCGAGCGGGAGGCGGATCTGTCGGGACCTGTTCACAACAAAGGCGTGCTTGTGCTCACCGGTTTCCTGCGGGAAATGTTTGCGCAGGATAAGCCGCTTGTGATGTCGGCTTCGATAACGTTTGAACAATCTTACTCGGGAGTCGACGGTGATTCGGCGTCATCTACGGAGATATACGCAATTCTTTCCTCGCTGTCGGGGATTCCGCTGCGCCAGGATCTGGCGGTTACCGGGTCAGTTAATCAGAAAGGTGAGATTCAACCGATCGGCGGAGTTAATGAAAAGATCGAAGGGTTCTATGATGTCTGTGCCAGCCGTCGTCTGACAGGAACACAAGGTTGTCTGATTCCACATCAGAATGTTTCCGATCTGTTGTTAAGGCCGGATGTACAGGAAGCGGTCGCCAAAGGTAAGTTCCATATCTACCCGATAAAGACCATCAGCCAGGGAATAGAGGTGCTGACCGGTGTGCCCGGAGGGAAGAGACTTGCTTCCGGCAGGTTCACACGTGGTTCCGTGATGGAGGCGGTGGACAACAAACTGCATGACATGGCTCTCGCCTTGCAGAACTTCGGACGCGCCCAGAACAATAACGCCGCGTCGAGGGAACCTTCAGGCAGCGCCGCCGCTTCCGGAAAGAAGCTGTCCGCAAAGCGTAAGATTAGAAGATAGTATCCCGGCAGGCGGTCATATGTTTGTTGCATCCAGCGTTGTTGCCGATGTCGATACGATAGTCATGCGCCGACTGATGTATTGATGAGTGTTGTTCACGTGTGATATCGCATTCGATGCGGTTCGTGATCGTGCACGATGCTTACATATAGATGCACAACAAGCAACTTTTTTCCTTGACATATATCTAAAAAAAAACTTTTGTGTATACGAAATCCAAACTTGGAGGATGTTCTATGCGCAAAGCTAAGAAAGCAACCAGGAAAAAAGCTGCGCCAAAGAAGAAGGTGGCGAAGAAAAAAGCTGCCACGAAGCGGAAAACCACCAAAAAGAAAGCTGCTCCGAAAAGGAAAGTAGCCAGTAAGAAGGCTGCTCCCCGGAAGAAAGCGACCAAAAAGGTCCGTTGCGCGGCCAAGACCAAAGCCGGGAAGAAGTGTAAACGCTTCACCAACGGCAAGGCCAAGTTTTGCTCCGTGCATAAACGGTAAACGGTCCGCACTGAAAATGAAAACGCGACCCCATTATGGAGCCGCGTTTTTTTGTGCGGATATGTTCGTAATGGTCAGATCAGAAATCGGCGCCTATTGAAAAATAGTATTGAGGTTTATCCGAAACGGAGTAAAAATCGGTGGACCATGCGATGTCGTAACGCAGAAGTATGAAACCGAGGTTGGCTCTCATGCCGAACCCGAAGCCTGTTTTGATATCGACCAGGCGCTTCTTGTTACCGGAGCTGGTTCCGCCCTTGAAGTTGCTTCCTTCCCAGGCTGAGCCGATATCGAGGAATAAGGCGCCGCCGACCCGACTGATGGTGAGTGACAAGGGGAAACGCATGGCAAAGTAATCGATCATCGGGTAACGGAATTCAAAATTGAACAGGCCGTAACGATTTCCCGCGAGGCTGTAATAGTCGATCCCTCGCAACGGCGTCACGACATCGGCGAAGTAAAGATTCTCCACTTCATAGACTTTCGCATCGAGAGTCGTATTACCGATCCAGTTGGTGGTTCCACCGAGAAAATATAGTTTGGGCGTGCGGCCGAAAGAAGCGCCGCCTGCAAACCGAACGGCAATCGAATACATATTGCCGAAGTGCCAGTATTTGCGGTAATCGAATTCGGCCGAGTAGAACTCGATATCGCGTGAGTCGAACAGATTCACACCTCCACCGACTGTTACCTTGGCCCTCTTTCCGTTCAAAGGTCCGGTCAGGCCCCAGATAATGTTGTCGGTGACATAAGAGAACTCACCGGTTGTGATCCGGGAACTGCGGTTGGAAGTAGTGTCATCGATGTCGTAATGTTCACGGTCAATGAAATACTGTGAAGCGGTCAATTCCAGGCGGCTGAAGATGGAAAAAGGTCTGGAGGCAAAAGCCTGGAATCCGTAAAACCGGTCGGAAAAAAGGTTGTTGTTCTGATCGAGGTAGAAATTTTTGCTGTGGAACAGTCCGACTCCGAAATTGATACGTTTTTTGCTGTTGAGGTAGTAGCCGAGAATATTCGACTGATCGAGCGTGTTGACCAGGTCGGTGGCGATCACTATCTGATGATTACCAAGATAGTCGGAGAAAATAAAAACAGTCTGCCCGCGTAATCCAAAGAATGTGTCATAACCGAATCCACCGCCGACATAATCAGGCGTAAACCTGACTTTATATTTCTTTATTTCATAGTCTCCCGACGGTGAAGGCGGTGGGATGGAATCGAATGACTTCGGTTCTTCCATGGGTGTAACCCTGCGGAAACCGGAACTGTCACTATCGATATCCACCATGAAAGGGTTCAACGGATCCTCGGTCTGGTTGTCGCTTACGTGTACATACTCATCATCATAAACGCCGGATTCTGTGATGACTTCAGTTGAATCAGATTTTTTCGGTTCGACTGCGGTGCTGTCTTCCGAATTTGCTGTTGTCGTAAGCGAACTGTCAGCTTCGTCGTCAACCATAACGGTTGAATCTGTTGAGTCTGAAATGATGATATCTTCAAATCCTGTTTCCTCATCGTCGATAGAGGCGAGCATCTTCTTATCGTCAGGTATATTCGTAGCTTTTGGCGTAACAGAAGCGTTCTCGTCTTTATCATTGAAAGTAAACAGGGAATTGTCACCGCGGGCAAAGCCGGTCGGCTTGAGTTCGCCGTTATTTCCTACCGGCACCAGTTCATCGAGTATGAAAACGTCAAACGCTCCCTCGTTGAAAGCTCCAAAGGCAAGTTTTTGGCCGTCCGGCGCCCATGAAACATAGGTCACCCCGGACAGGATATCGGTTACCGGATAGACTTTATCGGAATCGGTATAAGCGATATAGATATTATCGATTCCGTTGCGACCGGAAATAAACGCGATCTTTGTTCCGTCGGGTGAAACCGTGGCCATTGAAATCGGCCCATCACCAACATCGACCGGAGTAATCTTTCTGGTGGCCAGTTCTATACTGGCCAGATTATAAGAGCCGTAGTCGAAATCACCCGGTTTATAGGCGCCCTTGTCGACATATTGATGGCCGGACCCGTCGTATTCCGGAGTGCGCGGGTGAGGGCGATCCGATGTGAACAGGATACGGTCGGATTCAGGAAACCAGCTCGGATTGATATCATCGAAACGATCTTTCATCAAACGCTCGAGCTTATCTTTCTCAGGGTAATAAACAAAAATATCACGCTCACTGCCCTGTAACGCGGAGAAAGCGATTTTCTTACCATCTGGAGACCATGACGGTGAAAGAATGTTGTAAAAATCGAATCGCTTCTTCTTATAAACCTTGTGACGCAACAGGTCATAGAAAAACAGCGACTCCTTGCCGTTTGATTTGGCTGCGAAAACAAGTGAAGTACCGTCGGGAGAGAACGACATTCCCGAGACATAGGCGTGCAGCGATTCCAGATCACCGCTGCGCGAGCTTTTGACCAGGCGGTCGAGAATCTTTCCGTCGTCAGCCGATATCAACACTATTTCCGTAAAGTCGGACCCGTCGGTGAAAATCGCTATCTTGTCGCCTTCGGGAGTATAGACCGGTTTTTCGTTGAAGAATGACCCATCCTCGCGCGAGTTGGTCAGTTTTTTGCCGATTTCCTCAGCTTCTCTGCGCAGGGCGATTTCAGGCCAGTAGCGTCTTTTCATCTCACGTGAGAAATCTTCCCAGAGCTTTTTTTCATCGATCCCGATCGACTTCTTAAGCGCTTTGTTTATCGACAGATGTACTTTCCCCTGACGAAAGATATCGGCCAGTTTTTTCTCGCCGTATTTATCGGCTATATACTTTACCAACGCCTGACCTTCGCGGTAGGCGTTGTAGCCGTTAAGATACATCATCGGCACGAGGTAGCCGTTGATCGTGGCATCACGCACCCACATATCGGAATCAGCATCCCAGCCGTGGCGCGACGAATACTCGGCAAACCCTTCAGCCAGCCATAGCGGCATCTGGAATAGCCGCCGTCGCGACACTAAAGCGGAAAAGGCATTGCCGTATAGCATGTCGAAGGTCATGGCGTGTGTGAGTTCATGGTGCAACACATGGCGGAAATTTTCGTAGGAGCCGTTGAACGGTGTAACCACGCGGTTCTTGAAGACCTCGGTGAACCCGCCGGTTCCTTCGCCGATCAAAGAGGGCAGGATATTGGTCTGCTGGAAATCGTTATGCGAATTATACAGGAATACCGGCACGCGCCTCTGGATTTTGTAGTTCAGTTCACGGCTGATCTCCACATAGGATGATTCCAGCACGGTTGCGGCGAACTTTGCGGTTTCGTAGGCATTTTCGTAAAAATGGATATCGAAATGACGTGTCTGGATATAACTCCAATCGAAATCCTTATACCGTACCTTGTTCTTGCCGAAATACGTTTCCTGGGCGCTGGTCGTCGAACAGACGAGGCCGACCAGAATTGCAAAGATGACGGTTTTGCTGAGCTTGTTCATCTGTTATCCCGGAGCTATGTGCCTGAGTCTTATCTCATACATCTATTATAACGATCAGGACCACAATTCAGTTCAACTCGATTGACTGTACGCCGGCCCGTAAACCGTACTGTGAAACAGGCGAAAACCTACTTTATCCTTTTTATATCGGCTCCGATGCCGGAAAGCTTTTCTTCCATGGCAAAATAGCCGCGGTCGATATGATAGACTCTGAGCACTTCAGAGCGTCCTTTGGCCGCCAGGGCCGCCACTACAATCCCGGCTCCGGCCCTTATATCCGAGGCCATTACTTCGGCTCCGGACAGTTGCGGGACACCGTGAATTATCGCTTTATCGCCGGAAACCGTGATCTCCGCTCCCAGACGACGCATTTCCATGGTGTGGGTAAAGCGGTCCGGGAACACGGTCTCGGTTACATGCGAGGTACCGTCGGCCACGCAGGTGGCCGCCATCAGACAGGCCTGCAGGTCGGTCGGGAATCCGGGATAGGGAAAGGTGGTGACCGAGGTCGGTCTGAGTCGACGCGGCCCTTCGATAATCAGACCTGATCGGCCGGGCTCGATCTTACAGCCCATCTCAACCAGTTTATGACTGACCATAGTCAGGTGGCGCGGGTCTATACCGTCAACTTTCAGTTTTCCGCCTGTGACGGCGGCGGCGATCATATAGGTTCCCGCCACCAGCCGGTCGCC
Organism: Candidatus Zixiibacteriota bacterium; assembly: GCA_024278515.1. Classification (GTDB taxonomy): domain Bacteria; phylum Zixibacteria; class MSB-5A5; order GN15; family FEB-12; genus JAJRTA01. The sequence continues at coordinate 12,525 of JAJRTA010000195.1, read as the reverse complement.
TGATACTCGGTATTCCACGGCCCTTAGTTTTCTGACCGGTTCGATTGTCACGGTGGGCGTACCGGCACCGTGGATCTTTGCCCCCGCTTTGTTCAGAAAACGAGCCACATCGACAATTTCCGGGTCACACGCAGCGTTGCAGATCACTGTTTTGTTTTTGGCGAACATGGCGGCGAACATCACGTTCTCAGTACCGGTATGCGACGGACGATCGAAATATATCGAGCCGCCCGGCAGAGGTTTGGCTTTGGCTGTGATATAGCCGCCCTTTTCGGTAACCTTCGCCCCCATATTTTTGAATGCTTTTATGTGAAAATCGACCGGTCGTGCTCCGAGAACACATCCGCCGGGCAATGACACGCGAGCCTGTCCGTGACGAGCCAGCAGCGGTCCCAGAACCAGAAACGAGGCCCGCATCTTGCGCATCAGCTCGTACGGCGCTGTGTGCGTGTTGCATCCTTCGGCATTAACGACCATCAACTGAGCTTTGGGGTCATACCTGACCCTGGCGCCGAGGTAGTCCATCACTTCGATAACGGAATCGATATCACGCAGCGGGGGAACATTCCTGATTACCGTTTCCCCTTTCGAGATTAGCAGGGAGCCTACGATTATGGGCAGGCCGGCGTTTTTGGAACCTTCTACTTTGATCTGCCCCTTCAGTTTCTTACCGCCGTTGATTACGAATTTGTCCATACTGTTGCTTTCACCATACACGTAAAACCGAGATGAACTCACAACTCGGTTATTATTAATTTTTCAAGTGAGAATCTGTGTCCGAACGGCAGTAAATAAAAGTTTTAATTGTCGTTTTCCTTCAGTTCAGTCTCAAATCTTTGAGCGTGCTGGTAGTATACAACTTATTGTGACGGTCGGATGATGCAACAGCCTGACCGGTTGTTCATGCGGAGATTGTCGGGAGCAATCCCTGGATACTAATCAGTGAGCTGTGTTCTGCAGGAAGGACTCTAAGCCGACTGTTCGACCCGGTCAAGCTCCGTTCGGACAGCTTCGGCCAAACGACGGCGCGTCAGTGGCTTTTTGACAAACTGTCCCGCCCCCATCTTGATTGCGGCGGCTACCCGTTCGCTTTCGGCGAAGCCTGAGACTATTATCGCTTTCTGATCCGGGTTTATCAATAACGCCCGCTGGAAGGTGGTGGCGCCGTCGATTCCGGCCGGCATGATCATGTCGAGAATAAGCAGGTCGAAACATTCCTTTTCCAGCAACCTGAGAGCGACTTCACCTGATTCGGCTGTCGAAGGTCTGTATCCGAGGCTTTTCAGCAGCTTGACGCAGACATCGCGCTGGATCATATCGTCGTCAATTACCAGTACCGTTTCATCGCCGCCTTTTATTTCCTGTTTCGGTACGTTGTCCAGCGCTTCACGAGTAACCGGGAAATACAGATAGAAACTGGTCCCTTCGCCGAGGGTAGTATTCATATCTATGAATCCCCCGTGGTCTTTAACTACGGCGTTGACAACACTGATGCCGAGACCTGTACCGCGTTTCTTATCGGTTGTTTTGGTTGTGAAGAAAGGTTCGAAAATTCTGTCACGGTTTTTTTGCGGGATGCCACAACCGGTATCGGTGATAGTCACTTTCACATATTCGCCTTGTGGAACTTTGGAGTAATTGACCCACATCTCGTCAACGTAGTAATTCTCAGTTTTGATTGTCAGGCGGCCGTTATCGTGCATAGCTTCACGGGCGTTGATAAGCAGGTTGGTTACCGCTCTGAAAATTTGTGACCGCCCGCCTTTAATGTTCATCAGATCATCGCTCAACTGCAGATCGATTTCGAGAGTCGAAGCGGGTGCATCCATTTGGCGAACCGCCTGCGCCAGGACATCGTTTATTTTCATCACTTCCAGATTGTAGTGGCCACGGCGGCTGAGAGTGAGGAGTTGCTGGTTTATATCGGCGATCTGGCGTGTTGCCTGTTCGATGTCATCGAGATATCGAATAGCAGGGTGGTCATTACCGATCTCTTCGCGGATAAACTCAGGATAAGCCATAAGAGGAGCCAGCAGGTTGTTGAAATCATGAGCCACCTGTCCGGCGATCTGTCCGGCTGTTTCCAGACGCTGTGCTCGTGATTCCAGTTCCCGCAGTCTTTTGGTCTCGGTGATATCGGAACAGAAGCCCATGAACGACCCATCCGACAACGATACCGCGTCCAGAGAAACTGTTATAGCAACGCCGTCTTTCCGACGAAGATTGATTTCCGCCTTTATTCTGCCGGTATTCTTGAAAGCCTTGAACCACCTGATAATTTCCTCGGTATCCTCAGGATCGACCAGGTCCCCTATGGATTTGCTCAAAAGTTCATCCTTCGAATATCCGGTAAGATCACAAGCCGCCTGATTGACATCGATACAACGGTTTTCGCTGTCAATTATGAAAATACCATAGGGAGCGTGATCAATATAGGCTCGAAGCCTCTCCTCACTTTTTTTTACCGCGTCTTCAGACTGTCTGCGTTGAGTGATATCCTGAACCGTACCGATCATGCGGATAGGGATACCGGCCTCATTGAAAATAAGCTCGCCACGACCATGAACCCATCTTTCGACGCCGTCGTTGACCCGAATGATCCTGTACTCCCGGTCGAAGGGCTTTCGCTTGCCGAAAACTTCATTGGTCAGGTATTCCCGCATGATCTCACGTTGGTAGGGATGGATGATTTTTACCCACCCTGCTTTATTTCGCTCATATTTCTCATCAATGCCGAGTATTGAATCCAGAACTTCTGAGCTGGTCCAGCGGTCCCAGGCAATATCGTAGTCATAGGATCCGATAGCTCCGACTCGTTGTGATTCGCGAAGGAGAAAATCACGTTCCCTGAGCAGCCGATCCGCCTGAAGCCTCTCCAGCTCGGCCGCCGCCCGGGCCGCCAGTATGGAGAACACGTCCTTTGCCAGATCTTCAAGTCCGGGGGTAAACGGTTTGGTGTCAAGGACGGCCAGAATACCCAAAACCGATCCGTCTGAAGAATGAAGGGGAACCCCAAAATAGCTCTCGGCTTTCAGCTCCGCCAATATAACATCGTCCGGAAACAACTCCTGCACATTTCGTGGGAAGAAACAGATAGACTTTTTCACCACTTCGGCGCAGGGAGTGCCGGCCAGGTCATAAATTATGTTTTCCGCAACCTTATCACCCGCCCGGAAGGCCAATGTCTGTACCTGTCGCCCCCCCGGCAACAGCTCGGCGACAAGAACGTACTGCATCTCAAGGGCCCCGGCCAGCGAACTGGCCAGGGATACGAAGAACTCCTGCCCGGTGGTAGAAGAAGTGGCCTCGACCGCTTGCCGCAGCAGATTCTCGGTTTTCCTGCGCATTGTAATGTCGGTAAGGATGCAGTGCGTCTGCTTGAAGGAACCATCTTCGTGGTAGCTGATACGTCCAACTACCGACACCTGAACGTGAGTTCCGTTCTTCCGGGTTATAGTGAATTCCGGCCCTTCAATCTGGCCGTCATTTATGAATTTGGGGAAGCACTCCTGCAGCAGTTGCTGTGATGTCGGCGTCAGGAACTCGGCGATACTATGGCCGATAACCTCGTTGCGGTCATAACCGAAAACCCGGCACCAGGTGTCGTTCACTTCGATCACATGGCCGTTTTCGTCAAGAGACTGGTAAGCCAGCGGAGCATTTCTGAAAAGATCCCGAAATCTCCGTTCACTCTGAGCCAGCGCTTTTTCGATCTTTTGTTGTTCGGTAAGATCGTTTATGATGCAGACAGCCTGTTTGAATTCACCGCTTTCGTCTTTCAACGCAGATGAATTGATTCTGGCATGTATTGACCGGCCATCTTTCCGAAGAAGCTGGTATTCCTGATCCAGCGATCGTCCGGCAGAAATAAGCTCCTTAAGAGATTCTTCGGCCTTTTTGTGGTAATCCGGATGAATAATTCGGAATAACGATTGATTTAACAGCTCGTCACGGGAGAACCCGAGCATTTCCTCGAGGCGTTTATTACAGTCCAGCAGGATACCGTTTCTGTCAATCGACACAATGAGATTGGGGGCATTCTGAAACAGCAAACGGTAAAGCTGTTCACGGTCGCTGAACATTTCCCCGAGATCACTCGTGGAATCGCTTTTACTGTCGCGGGACATGCCGGTCCTTTCAATTATCAAATAGAGCAGTGACAGCTTCTCGACAGTTACGTCCGCGACAAAGCCTGACAGCCGGATTGCTCCGAGAACTCGTTTTGATACCCGGTACGCGTCGCCGATCAGCCGGTACCAGCCTGACCATAACCCGGGTCACGTGAAAAACTCCGATCATGTCTGAATCTTATGAAAAAATCGGACAGCCGGGTCTTTTCGTCAAGTTTTTTTGAAAAACGCTGACACAGTCCGATGATAGCGCTTCGAAGTGAAAAGTTGCCCTGAACCTCCTCTTTTTGCCGCTATGTTGCTCCCGGGGCAGGATCCGTCGGGCTAAAGCTGCATATCGCCGGTCATGCGATAGTGCCAGCGGATTTTGTCGCCTTTCTTCGTAAGATATTTATCACATGCGACAGCGCCCATTTCGCCGTTGACGGAATATACCCAGAAGTATCCCTCACGATTGGGAATGTCGTCGATACGCGTAACATAGGCTCCCTTTAGAGATGTCATGTGACGCACTGCGTGACTCTTCTGGAGGACATCGAGTACCGACAGCGAATCGATCCCGTCCATTTCCAGAACGAGGCTGTCAGCGGCATCGGCCAGCTCCGCCTTATTCTGCGTATCGGGCACTCTTTTGTTGTCGGCGTCATCTTTCCTGCCGCCTGAAATCATCATGGCGCAGACGGTCAGGATAACCAGCGGCAGGGATCTTCTTAAAAACAGATTCATTTCAACCTCGCAGTCAGAAAGGTTTACACTACACAGGTCGATAGGTACGCAAAATTGCCGATGAAATCAAGCCGACCGGAACCGGCGGTGAAATCACGGCTGTCGATAATCCGCTCATTCCGGGAAAAAATACTTGAATAGATCAAACAACAAGTAGTAGTATATTCCGGAATCAGGATTTCTATGGAATACGGCAAAATAATCAACGATTCATTCAGAATCGCATGGAAACACAAGTCGCTCTGGTTGTTCGGACTGTTTGCCGGCGGTGGAGGGACCGGGTTCAATTTTGATGACCGTTTGTTCCGGGAGTATGACCTCGGTTTCGATCTGGAGGATTTTTTCGGCTCCTGGGACATTCCGTTCGACTGGCATCTGCTGATCCCGGTGATTGTAGCCTTTGCTGTCATGGGGCTGGGATTTATGGTCATGCATCTGATCTCGGTCCCGGCGTTGATCGATGGGGTGAACAAGATTCAAAGGGGCGGGGAATATCGATTGGGTAGTTCTTTCTCCGTGGGCATCGACTTCTTCTGGCGTTTTCTCGGACTGTCGGTTATCGGATTCATGATAGTCCTGAGCGTGATCATGCTCGGTATCGGATTTGGCGTGGTGGCTTATGCGGTTCACTGGGCGGTAATGGTCTTTTACATTCTGATAATGATACCGGTTTTTCTGGTTTTCATATTCGGCGTTACCTCGGTGTTCGAGCTGGGTACCCGGGCGATGGTAGTAAGAGATATTGGCGTGTTCGAGTCTCTCCATGAGGGCTATTTCCTGTTCCGTCACCATCTTGGCTATAACGCGATAATGTTCCTGATTTATATAGGCTTCAGCATCGGCCTGGGAATCGGCGCGCTGATGATCTGGGCTATGGTGGGAATTCCTATCGCCCTTCTGGTTCTTGCTTCCGGTCTTGGAATCGTTCCGGCGATTATTCTGGCAGTGATTATGGGTATTCCCGTTTCTCTGGTAGTCGGTGGGTTCTGCGGGACCGCGCTTGAATCTCTGTATACATTGTACTATTTTGACCTTGTGGAACCGGGCGGTCCGACACAGAATGCGACACCTTCCCCGGCCGCTCCCTTAACATAGTTTTGCTTGCGCCCCGGCGCTGTTTACCGGTTATTTAACGGCATGAAGCGATATTTTTTCGGTATTTTGATAGTTCTTTTTGTGGTGGTGTCCGTGGTCGCCCAGGATACGTTTTACTCTATTTTCAGCTTCAACGGTTTCACACCCAAAGTCGGGATCAATGATCGTTCCGGCATTTTACAGAGCTCGCTTTTTCCGAAACTTTACGAGAACCGCTCGGTTCGTTCCGATATGCATTGGTTGTCCGACCATGACAGCCTGATCACCGAGTTCTGGCAGACGAAGGGGGACTCGCTGTTGCATATTCTCAGGGAACTGTCGGGTATCGAATGGAATGAAACCGAGTTCGATATTTATCTGGTTCGCTTTTACAGGACTCTCGGTTCGTCTGATCCGCTCATAATTCCACTTGGCGGTATGGGTGACGGCAGTTCGTTCGAAGCCGCCCCCGAGGGTAACCGTCTGCTTCTGAACCTGATCTATCAGCTTGCCCGCCGCATGCTGGCCCAGGCGATACAACCGGAGGATTCTGTCATGCTCGGTATCGCTTATCATCCCCTGATGCAACCGGGGGCATTCCGACAGGACAATCTGGCCATGCTGCTGGCCCTGACCGCGGCCCATTCTGTTTTGGGCTATGATTCGACCATGGATGCCTGGCGGTCGGCTTTCTGGAGACAGCACGCCCCCGGACGTGAAATCTTTGAAAAGTACTTTCTCAACCAGTGGATTCTGTCTCCCGACCGTCCCCTGGCGGACTGGATAGCGGCTGAATCGTACAGCTCGTCACTGGTCCGGCTGACTCGTCCCCCGCGACCGTCCCGAAACAATTCCGGCAACAAGCGCCAACAATATGTCGAAGGGCTGCCGCTCAAGGGAGAACTTGGGTTCTCCGTCAGGTACGATGAAACCGACCGGATGGTCGTGAATCAGATCGATGTTACTCGTCTGGCCTACGCCAACGGTCTGCGCGAAGGGGATCAGTTTTACCGGGTAGGCGGACGCAGAGTCAAAAGCCAGAAGGATTTGATTGAAAAAATACTGGCCGGACTGGATGAAGGGGGAGCGCTGGTGGAAATCATTCGTGAAGGGAACCCCGAAACGATCCTGATCCAGCCGATGCGTCAGATGGATAGTTCCGAATACTACTATCTTGATATCACTGAAGAAGCCGACCCTGATTCGTCAGGTGTGGCCGAACCGGATACGGACAAATAATACTTTCTTTCGTTAGATACTGCATACCGGGTTAGAAAACAAACTACGGCGGGCCTATAAGAAAAACGGAAAAAACATCTTTGACCGGTTCATATATTCACGGTACTCCTCTCCAAAATAACTGATATTTTCAGCTTCTTCCCTTAGGGCTGTCAGAAACAGGAAAAGGCTCGCCACTGTTGCAAGGACACCCGAGACAGCAGATAGCCGGATGAAAAAGATACCCCAGGCCAGTAATATCAAAGAGCAGTACATAGGGTGTCGAATGAACCGGTAAATACCGGAGGTTACAAGAGCTGTGGTTTTCTCGATTCCCATCAAAGCAGGATCCTGCCGTTCCCGGCTGAGCTTGCCGAGTTTTCGAAACAGTATAAGGCTGTGTACGGCCAGACCGGCGCTTAGGGTGAGAAGTATCCATGATATAATCCGACTGAAGTCGGACGGCTCCCTCAACCAGAAATCAGTACTGCGCAGGATCAGCAACAGGATAGCTTCCCAGGCGAAAAAACGGGGGAACCCGTGTGAGCGCGGGTGTCTCAGAGAACCTCGGGATATCCAGATCAAACCGATTGATACCGTAATGAAGATGACAACTTTTGTATCGAGCATTGCTTTTCTAATCGAGAAATCAGAGTGCCAATGTGTCAACATCAGATTGCTGAAATCATATTATCCAACAGCGTAAGGTTTGTTCTGTTCGGAAAAAATGGAGCCGTTGACAAAAAAACCCCTGCCGGCTGCGCAGGGGTCTGGTCTAACTAAACTGGCTTGAAATAACCAATTTATCGACTGAGTTGATTGCAATTGCCATGCCGAGCCGCCGCCATGATCAGGGTACTCTTAATCCGAAGCAGTTCCGCCGGAATGGGACATCGCAGTATGGTCTGTCGGAGTGTGTCTGTCAAAAAAATGCAGGCCTATGCAAACCGGTCCGCTGTTATTCTGCATGATTGTTCAAGATTTGAGCAGGTTTGTTCTTGTCGGCAGAGCGATATTGATAAATGCCCTGTCAGACCGTGATTGTTGCCGGGACGGCTTCGGCAACCGGGGCCAGTGGAAAAGTGATGGTAATCGAAGTCCCCTGACCGGGGGCGGATTCGATTTCCAGGCGACCTCCGTGGTTTTCGATTATTCGATTGCAAACCAGTAGTCCGAAGCCATGACCGGTTTTTTTGGTCGTGAATTTCTCGGTAAACGCTTTCTGCAGTAATTCCGGTTCCATTCCTGATCCGCTGTCTTTGATTGTTACCGAAAAAGTCCCTTTGGAATGATCGACACTTACGGTCACATCTATTTCACGACGCTCACAATCAACGGTGGCGTCGGCGGCGTTATTGAAAAGGTTGTATAGCAGTTGCTGGATATGGGTAGCGTCCGCTTCGAACTGTATAGGTTCATGAATCTCGCAGATTTCGAGCGAAACTCCATCGAAACGTTTTTGCGGTTTAAGGTAATCCACTACCTCCAGCAGTAGTTGGTCAAAGCGCAGGATTTCCTTTTGGGATGCGATTGTCCCCAGATCCATAAGGTTGCCGGTGAATTTCTTGATTTTGTCTATATTCTCAGTAATGGTATGAACATATTTATCAAGTTCATCATAGTGCTGTTTCTTCAGGTGGAAGTCCAGAAGTGAGAGGTTGCCGGCGACAACACCCAGAAAGTTGTTGAGTTCATGCCCGATCTCGGCGGACATTTCTCCCCGGGTGGCCATCTTTTCAAGCTGAATGGTTTCGTCCTGAAGAGCCTTGAGACGCGCGAATGCTTGCTTGGCCTCTTCGAGCAGGAAGATATTTTCAAGCGAAAGAGCCAGTTGGTGGGCCGTTATTGACAGAAAAGTCAAATCATTTTCAGGCAGAGTGTCTTTCCCTTCAGGAAGCCCCATCATCAGCAACCCAAAATGAGTTCCGGCCCGACTCAACGGGGCCGTTACTATCCGGTGGCAGTTTTCCAGGCAGGGTGGCATCAGATATTCGGTGAGAGCCGTATTAGTACAGGCTTGATAAATGGGGTGCGCCTCTAAAGTGGTCACGTAAAACGGCGCTTCCATGACAGCAGGATCGACCGCTTCAAAACAGGCCGCCAGCGGCTGATCGGCCATGGCTGTCTCTTCCGAGCGATCATCGATTATTGAAATACGCCTGCAGTCGGAGCTGTGACTGTCCCAGTATAAAGCCGCTCCACGGGTCGAGCCGCAGTGGACCATAGCGTATTTAAGTGACAGGGTAGTCAGAGATTTTCGATCGCCGGCCTTATACAGCATGTGGCTTAGATCGGAAAGTCGTTCCAGTTGCGATCCGCTCTCTTTCTCCGCTGCGATTTGGCGGATTTTATTTACCGCTTTGCTGACCGCCTGCCTGATTTCGTTAAGTTCGAATGGTTTGAGGATGTACTCGAACGCTCCCTGTTTGATTGCTTCCTTAGCGGAATTGACATCGGCGTAACCGGTCACGAAAATTACAACGATGTCCGGGAGGATTTCACGCGCTTTGGCGGCCAGTTCAATGCCGTCCATGTGCGGCATACGGATATCAGTGATCAGGAGGTCAACCGGCGCCTGCTGGATAAGTTTGAGCGCCTCGGGACCGTCGGGGGCAACCTTTACGGAATGGCCCTCTTCTTCAAGCGTATCCCGGACCAAAGAGCACACTATCTCCTCGTCGTCGGCAACGACGACTTGAACCGGCTTTTCTTCTGAAGGTATCATGTTGATTCAGTTGTTGACAACACTTGCTCGATCGTACGCGTTACCTCACTAAGGTCGAACGGTTTGGTCAGACATCCATAGGCGCCTGCATCCTGAGCCATCCGAGCCAGCTCATCAGGCAGGGAGTCGGTCATAATGAAACGTGAGGCCGGCTTATTACTTATTACCTCGGTAAATGTCTGGTAACCGTTCTTTCGCGGCATATGTAAATCGCAGAGGATAATGTCGAAATCTTCTTTGAGGGCAAAGTCAATTCCCTGCTGGCCGTCAACGGCCACTTCCACCTCATGCCCCTGTTCCGTGAGGTACTCGGTAAGCAGTTCACGAATAACCGCGGAGTCGTCGACTATCAATACCCGTGCCATTACTTATCTCCTCCACCGATACATTCCTCGACCGTATTCATAAGGTCTGAGATGGAAAACGGTTTTGACAGAAAAGCGCAGGCGCCGCATTTGGCCGAATCCGACACGGAGAACAAAGTCGAGTATCCGCTGATTACCACGACCCTGTAATCAGGGTCCTGCTGGCGGGCGAATTTCACCACCTCTTCACCGGAGACACGCGGCATTTTGAGATCGGTAATGATAAGATCATATTTTCCCTGCCTGATCCGCTTGATTGCCTCGTCTCCGTCGCAGGCGGTCGTTACCTGATAGTCCTCACCCAACACTTCCATAAGGAATTCGCGGATTATCTCTTCATCATCGACAATCAGTATGGATTTGTGGCCGGGTTCCTGCATAGCTCGATTTCTCAGACCTGCGATTTTGACTCCTGTGATACACTCTTTGTTGAGTTATCGGAAACATTCTCTGAATTCTGAACCGGTAGAATCAGTGTAAAGGTAGTGCCCTGATTGACAATCGAATCGACCTTTATCTCTCCACCGTGGTCTTTTATAATGCCATAACTGACAGATAATCCGAGACCGGTTCCTTTCCCCACTTCCTTGGTAGTGAAGAACGGTTCAAAAATCTTCTTGATCATTTCCGTTTCGATACCGCAGCCCTGATCGCTGATCTGGATCTCGACCGCTCCTCCGAATTCACCTACGGCCGGGCTGTATCGGGACTTGATGGTAATCGTGGTTTCAGGCTTCGAGGCGTGCATGGCGTTGATGATCAGGTTCGTGAATACCTGCTGCAACTGTCCGCCCGATCCCTGGATTATCGGCAGGTTTTCGTCGAGTTCCAGCTTCAACTCAATTTGATTCATGTGGAGCTGATGTTCGACAAAGGTGACCGTGTCCTCGATAGTGGCGTTGATATCGACATCTTCAAATTCCGTAGCCCGGCGCGAACGAGAGAACCGCAACAGGTTTTGCACAATCGCTTTACAACGGCGCGCCTGTGTTTCGATATCGGTCAGGTAGCGAATAAAGCTGGCAATCTCCTTGTCTTCCGGATCGGCGGCTCCTTTTTTCTTCAATTTTTCAAGGGCGAACTGGGCATAACCAAGAATACCGCCAAGCGGATTGTTAAGTTCATGAGCCACTCCGGCCGCCAACTGGCCGATCGCGCTCATTTTTTCGGATTGAATCAGTTGCGCCTGGGCGTCTTCCAGTTCCAGGGTCCGCTGGATTATTTTCTCTTCGAGGGTTCGGTTGTATTCCTCGATTTCGTTCCGTGTCTGCTGCAACGACTCGATCATCTTGTTGAACGTGTTGGCCAACTGCCCGATTTCATCGTGCTGATCAATGCGCACGCGCTGGTTCAGATCACCCCGGGCCACCTGGTCGGTAACATCAACCAGGGCTTTAACCGGTTTGGTGACAAACCTTACGATAAACGTGATAAACAGGATGGTCAGGGCAAAGACTATCAGGGTGAGCACAATCGCGGCCATCCTGGCATCGGAGATTGATTCGTTGACCCGTTCAAGGCTGAGGATCAGCTTGATATTACCCAGGTTCTCACGAACAAAGGTTCGGGTCAGCGTGCGGTCTATGCCTCCGGTAATCCCGAGATTTTCGCGATCCAGTTTCTCGACCCGTGAGGTCACCGGGTAATTAAGTTCGATAAACACATTACCATCGGCATCCCTGACATAATAATCGTCACTGCTTTCAGCGTCGGTATCATCGTCATGTCCGATTTCCCTGATGCGTACGATGCCGCTGTCGTTCCACTTGCCGATAGAGGCCAGAATCTCACCTTCGAGATTGGAAATCTCAGCCGCTTTGATATCCGGGAATACGGAGAACTTGGCCAGCAGTTCGTCCAGCTCCTGTCTGTCTTCGAACAGGACGCCGCTTTCAGCCTGAAGAGCCATGATCCGGATCATGGTTTCGCCGTTCGATTCCAGTCCGGTCCTGAATCCTTCTTCCTGTTTGTGGATCAGGTAGAGGCTCATTACAAAGATTGAGCAGACCAGGATCAAAGAGATGGGTGCGACAAATTTCGTGCGCAGTTTGGCGCGAGAGATAAGGCTTCGGAGGTTCATCTGTATACCTCCTTGGCCACGGCCACCAGGTCATCCGGGATCTTGACATTGACGTGTTCGGCCGTCTTTTCGTTGTAATGAAACCAGACCACATCGGCTTGAGTAACCGGGATACTGCCGGGATTTTTACCGGCCAGTATCAGTTTGACTATCTCCCCGGATTGTTTCCCGATCGCCTTATAGTCGAAATCCAGCGCAAACAAAGCT
>JAJRTA010000194.1 GCA_024278515.1 Candidatus Zixiibacteriota bacterium | reverse complement strand
GGCGACGGTTACACCGTGCTGTCGCTTTTGTCCGACCCGGAACCCCTTGTCAAAACTCGCGAGATAGGCGCGGCGATGCTTCATATCTGGGTAAAGAATCTGATAGGCGAAGGCAAACCGGCCGCCCTGGCCAGTTTTCGTATTATTTCGATCGGGTCCGGTAGTCTGTTCATTATCGCATTGGCCTGGGCCGCAAGGAAACTTTTCGACAACAATCGCGACCGTCTGCTTTTCATCTCAGGCATGGTATCATGCGGGTTCATGTATCATTTCTTCGGGTATGTAGAAAACTATTCGCTGTTCATACTGACCACTCTGATTTACAGCGTGGTAGGTTTGATGGTCGCGCTGGGACGCGCTCCCCGCTGGATATTGTTACCCGTCCTGGGGCTGGCGATCTTAAGTCATATCTTCGGGGTGACCCTGATCCCGAGCGCTCTCTACCTGCTGATATCCGGCACATCGTTCGGCAGCCGGGTGGCGGCCCTGTCGAAAGGGATCAAGCTGATTGCAGGCGGGGTGGCTGTCGCAGTGACCGTTGCCGTGTTTTTGCACTTTTATTTTAATTATTACATGTTTCGATTCTCGCTCGTACCGTTGATACCCGATCGGTTCACGGTTGAAGGATACCATCTTTTCTCCGCTTCGCATCTGGCCGATTTCGGCAATCTGCTTCTGTTGATGATCCCCGGTCTGCCGCTGATGCTGGTGGCGACAATTATGCAACCGGTTCATGGAATGTTCCGGTTGCGTGAGTATCGTTTTCTGGCTCTGCTTATCGTATCATGCTGGGCAGCCCTGTTCATTTTCGATCCCAAGTTGGGGATGGCTCGCGACTGGGATCTGTTTTCTTTCGGCAGTGTCCCGCCGGCTTTGTTCGTTTTCTATTCTCTTCTGGACAGGAAAACCAGGCCGCGAAGTTATATTCCCATCATCGGCATGATCTCACTGCTGGGTTTGCTCGTATTATTACCACGAGCCGTCAGCCAGACCGACCCGGACCGGTCGATCCAATGGTTCAACAATTACGCCGCGCTTGATAAACTCAAGAACATGTACGGCCGGACCCTGCTGAAAAAATACTACGATCAACATGGAGACAGCGCCGCCGCGGAGGAGGCTTATCGTGAATATGTCGCCGACTATCCCCAGTTTGTATTGAACCGTGACGGCATAGCTCTCCGTCAGGAGGGGAAATATACCGAGGCGATCGCAAAGTTCCGCGAAGCGGTCGGCCTGCATCCAACTTTCGTGGCCCCGTATGCGAATATAGGAATGTGTTTCGGGAACCTCCGGCAGCCGGACAGCGCAATTGCTTATCTGGAAATCGCGGCCGGAATGAATCCGTACAACTGGCGGGTCTGGAACAGCCTGTCAACGATGTGGTTTGCCAAAGGAGACTACGATCGGGCGTTTGAGACTATCCTGAAAGCCCGCAGGTACGCTCCGACCGAACTGGAACCGTTGGTCGGCCTGGTGCAGATCCACAAAAAACGCAACGACCTCGACGGCTGGCTTGGGGCCATAAATGAATTGACCGCCCGCGACGACGCCCCGCTCATTTCACTGACCGAACTCGGACAGTATCATCTTAATCATCGCCGCTACGAACTGGCCGCTCCTTTGTTCAAACGGGCCGTCGAGCGCGGCCTCGATACTCAATATGTCGCGCGTCTTCGTCAGGACTACCCGCAGCTCGGGCTTTAGTACAGGATATCAGGACTACAATAGTAACGTCCGGCTGTCTATTCCATCGTGACCCGGTCCAGTTCCCTGCGAACAGCCAGGGCAAGAGATTTCATCGTCAGCGGTTTGCGTACAAAGGCTCCGGCTCCCAGTCCGATCGCATGCTGAACTCTTTCACTTTCAGCATACCCGGACACGATGACAGCTTTCTGGCCGGGATGGAATGCGAGAATCTGTTCGTATGTCTCGGCGCCGTCTATTCCGCCCGGCATTATCATATCGAGAATCAGCAGATCGCACGAATCGGACTTCAGGAGATCCACCGCCTTCTCGCCGCCTTCAACAGCGACAGCCTCATAGCCCAGTTTTTCCAACAGGGTAATGGTAACCTCGCGCTGGAAGGGGTCATCATCGACTACCACTATTTTCTCGTTGCCGCCGACAATACTGTCATCATCTTCCTGATCTCCGACCACAGAATCACGTACGGCGGGGAAATATAAAAAGAACGAGGTTCCATGCCCCGGCCAGCTCTTCACATCTATGTAGCCGTTATGATCTTCCATCACGGCATGGACAATGCTCAGACCAAGCCCGGAGCCGCGTCGCCGATCGACCGTCTTGGTCGTGAAAAACGGTTCGAAAATCCTGGTGATCATACCGTCGGGAAGCCCCGGGCCGGTATCGGTAACGGTAAGTTTGACATATTCGCCGACCGGTATGGGACCGTGAACTCCAACCATGTTTTCGAGATAGAAGTTCTCTGTTCTAATATGCAGTCGTCCGATATCCTGCATGGCGTCGCGGGCGTTGGAAACAAGATTGGAAACCGCTCTGAAAACCTGGGCAGAGCCGCCCCTGACAGGCATCAGATCTTCGGCCAGTTCGATATCCAAAGCCAGATTGGAAGGGACCGGGCTGAGCTGTTTTACAACTTCGCGGACAGTGTCATTCAATGAGAACGGCGCCACCGTATAATGTCCGCGACGGCCGAGAGTAAGCAGTTGCTGATTGATGTCGGCAATCTGCTCGGCGGCGCTTTCGATTTTGTCAACAAATCCACGCGCCTCGTCACCTTCCGGAAGCGCTTCCCTGATAAACTCCGGGTAGGCCATCAGCGGGGCCAGCAGATTATTGAAATCATGCGCCACCTGACCGGCTATCCGGCCGGCTGTTTCCAGTCGCTGGGCGCGCATCGCCATATCCCGCAATCGCCGGGTTTCGGTAACATCCCTGAAAACCAGAACAACCCCGATTATCTTCCCGCTTGGCTCACGTATCGGCGCGCCGGAATCATCTATCACAAGCTCCGTACCGTTTTTGGAAATAAGCAGTGTCTCCCTGGAAAAACCCGACACCCGTCCGGAATCAACCAGTTTTTCAACCGGATTGGGCAGCTCCTCGCGTGTTTCCGCATCGATAATCCTGAACGCCTCGTGTAAAGGTCGCCCTATGGCTTCCTGCTCATTGTACCCGGTCAACCGTTCGGCCATCTTATTGAACAGTACGATCTCTCCCTGCGTATCGGTCGCGATGACAGCATCGCCGATCGAACTGAGCGTCACAGCCAGCCTTTCCCGTTCGCGGGCAAGAGCCTCTTCTATCTGCTTTCGATCGGTTATGTTGCGAAAAACGCAAACGAAATGCTTTTCATCGACACGAAAACAGGCAATATCAAAGGCGATATTGAGATTATCTCCTTCGTAATAGAAATCTTCAATGTAAGCGGGTTTTCCCGTGGCCACGACATCGGCGTAGCGGTCCAAAAGACCGCGCTCAGCTACACCGGGGAACAGTTCCAGAGCTGTACGCCCGATTACTTCTTCGCTTTTACGTCCGGTTATCTGTTCAGCGGCCGTGTTCCATTGAAGAAAACGATAGTCTTTCATGCGGCCGTTTTCATCGAAGATCGCCTCATGCAAAGCGTAAGCATCCATCATGTTTTCTATGGAAAGCTTCAGCCTGTCTGTTACCAACTTTTCCCTGCGGACAGCTTCCTGAATAATCTCCTGCTGCTCGATAGCAAAAAGCGCAAAGGCGATATCTCCGGCCACTTCCTCAAACAGCGCTTTCTCTTCCGGGTCGTCCACCAGATGGATCGGAAGGTATGCCGCAAGGAAACCGTAGTAATGACCGTCATAATGCAGTTGCGTGACAAAAGTGCCGGAACGGGGGAAATGATCAACAAGCGGACATTCCGGACATTCCTCCGACGGACCTTTAATTGTTACAACACCAAGCTGCTGAGCGGCCAATCGACAACAGGTCGGGAAGTCTCCTTCTTTCATCCTCCGGTCCAGACTCTTAAAACCAACATTGGAGCCTGCATATACCACATTTATAACTTTACCATGATCATCGGTCAGAGCGATCCAGGCGCAGTCGTACCCCCTGGTTTCAACCAGGCAGTTACACGATTCCTGAATCAGCTTTACCGGATCCTTCTCACGAGTAATCAGTTGGTTTACGTTACGGACAGCCAGCAATACCGAATTCAAATGGCTGATCCGTTTCTCAGCCGAGCGGCGTTCGCTTATATCACGAAATACCAGAACCGCCCCTACAATATCCCCGGACGCATTCAAAACAGGAGCGCCGCTGTCATCAATCGGACAGACCGTACCGTCCCGCGAGGTCAGTTGCGTATGATTGGCCAAACCTACCACGACCCCTTCATTCAACACCCGCGTGATCGGATTCTTGGCTTTCTCGTTGGTGAACTCATTGGTAATATTAAAAACTTCTTCGATTGGACTTCCCAACGCCTCCCCGGAGAGCCAGCCGGTCAACTGTTCCGCCATCGGGTTTATGAATGTCACGATACCTTTATTATCGGTGACAATAACTCCGTCACCGATGCTCTTCAACGCTGTGGTAAAATTTTCCGCACCTTTTTCAACTATCGCCTCAGCGTATCCGGGGCGCCGGAGCAAAATCGAAAGTACGATACCGAATAGCACAAAAAAGCCGAATGCGGCACTGCGCATATAGATTTCATGAGCAGGGACAGAGGTAAACAGCAAGCCCCAAAAATCAGCTCCTGAAACGGTTGTGTAATCAATCAACGAATCCGTCAACCAGAAGAGCAGTCCGAACATGATTGATAATAAAAGTATCCGGGTATCTTTTTTCATGCGGGGTCATCCTGATATTATTATTTTGAACCAAGATCTTTTTAATTTCTGAACTGAACGGACAGGCCCTCGGCACAAAAGGCCGGCACAGGGAATACAAACATTGTATCAGAGTCAATAATAAGCGAAAGATGATTTGAAAGTCAATCTTTATCCGTAAATGGACTTTCCCCGAAAAATGGTTTGACGAAGCTTTATTTTTTTGTGCAGGCCTGTGTCTTGTATCCCGAAGCATAGCGGACGGGGGCATCCAATGAATATCATTCCGATCCATGCACATTTGTTTTCTGGATGCTGAATCAAGTTCAGCATGACGCGAAATAGAACCGGCTTCCGGGTCTGACCCGGAAGCCATACAACCGATCCAACACATCCCGTCCCGTCACGCCTGAGGTGTGTTGTGTTAAGGACCCGACAGAACATTAACCGTGTGACCATCAACAAGTGAATGATCCGGAACAGGGCGTCTCATGTTTTCCCACCCGGTACGGAATATAGCGGCCGCCTTGTCTATCAGAGGAGTTGCTACGGCCGGATTTGAAACGACCAGATCATCGGTTAAATCATCGAGACGGTAACAGGAGCCTTGCTGACCCCGTAATCGATAGATGGCATAGTAGTCGCCTTCGATATAACCAACCCGGTACCACTCAGAAAACTGGGCGTAGTCGGTGATTTCAAGACTGCTGTCCAGCAGATCATGTCCGAAACTGTAGTTGTCGTAATCGAGACGCACCTGCCCCATCACGGTAGCGAGAATATCAAGCTGACCCCCCAGCCGGTCGACTCGCAGACCGGCCGGGATACGATTATCGGTATCAAGTATCAAAAGCGGAATCTGGAAATAGGTAAGATCCAAATCCAGTGTCTGGCCGTACGGAGTGCCGTTGTCGGCGGTTATGAAAATCAGTGTGTTGGAGAAAGCCGGATCGTTCTGCATCCGTCTGACCAGGCGGCCCAGCGACCAGTCCGAGTATTTGAAAGCGTTCAGCTCGTCGGCTTTGTCGGCGGTATCAGCTATCCTGGCAAACGGCACATCGGGAACTTTCCAGGGGCCATGGTTGGAGGTGGAAAGCAGCATCGCGAACCACCGGTCATGGTTTTCGTTCCCAAGCACCTCGACGACACGATCAAACAGCACATGATCCGGAACACCCCAGGTCCCTATCCATTCATCAGGGTCGAAATCGAGCGAGGAAACCACCCGGTTGATGCCGTTGGACATGGCGAACCCCTGCATATTGTCAAAATGCGGGTCGTGAGTGGTAAAAAACCAGGTGTTGTAACCGTAATCCTTTAGCACGGCGGCCAGCGAACGAAAATGTGTCTGCCCCGGTACCTGCTTCATCACCAGTTCGGTGAACTGGTGGGGACTGCCGGTAAGAGTGCTGAAGACACCACTGTATGTGTGCATCCCGGCTGAATAGAAATTGGTGAAAAGAATACCTTCCTCAACCAGCGAATCAAAACAGGGAGAGAGGTCCCAGGGAAAACGGTTGTCCAGCGCGCCCAGTTTCGTACTGCCGAATGACTCCATCATCACGATCATCACGTTGGGCGGGTCTTCATTCTGTTTTTCAAATCTCACCGGGCGGCAGATTTTCTGATCGGTCCGGTTAATCAGGCTGTCCGGCATTCCGAGAAGACGCCGCACCAAAGGCTCCCCGCCGGTCGATTGCACCGTGGCCATCATCTTAGCAAGCTGCTCCTTGTCGCGGGCGTCATAGATCGCATCGCGCCAGAAAGTAAAGGCGGGATTCAGCGCCATCTGGTTGGCCAGATCATATTCGGAAAAATAGGCTACGCCGCTGCGGATGGGCGACTTGTCGGCCAGCCGTCCCCGCGCTCCGACAAACAGGATCGCAGTAACCACCGGCAGATAGATCAGGTTTACCCGGATCGATGAGCCGGCTCGTCCGTCGAACAACCATCGCCTGATTCGACCCATGATCAAAATGAACCCGATCAGAATGACAGCCGTCATAAGCAGGTACCAAACCACCGGGAACATGTCCCAGATCATCGACAGAGCCATCCCCGGAGTTTCACGCCAGGTGAGAGCCACCCCGTTCAGGCGGGAGTTGAAAAACGAATAGAACTCCAGATCGACCATATGCATGAGAAAAATAACCGCCGCCACAACCGACAACAGCCCGGTATGAAAACTAAGCGTCCACTTTCGACGCGTTATCTCCAGACCGGGAATGATCGAGAGAACATACAGAAAAACTGTCAGGTAACAGGCAATTACCAGATCAAATCGCGCACCGACCAGAAAAGACTTAAACAAGACCCATCCCGGCAGTTCCGATGCCCGGTCCCATAACCTTACCATCAGGATAAACCGCCACAGCTCGAAAAACAATGTCAGTACTCCGGCCATGGCCAGAGCGTAAAGAGCCGGTAGCGAGATATAACCGGGGCGCAACCCGAAAAGACTATCACGAGGTTTTTTCATCCGGCCATGATGCAGGAATCGGAAAGTGAAGTCAAGCTGATACCCCACCGGTGGAAAGCTCGAGCATTGCAGTGCCGTAGGGAGGTGATTGTCCAGACCGTGAAAATGGACTAACAAAAGTCATACCTGACCGGAGCCTGCAACCAGATAAAATTGCCGACAGAATCAGGCGACACAAACATATAAAACTCAACTAATGTAGCAATGAATCGTGATTTGTTCGGATATGTGGGAGATGCAGTTTACACCAATGAAAAACCCAGACAGGTGGAGCCTGCCTGGGCGGACGATATTAGGTAATCCACAGAAAGAGTAACACTTTCCGATTGCACCAACAACATAACAAACTTCCAAATCTTGTCAAGAGAAAAATACGGTTTTTATCAAAAAAATCTCTATTAAGACCTCTGAAAATCCAGTCCCCAGGCGGTCTTTTCGTATTTATGGCAGTACGCAATTAGTACTCAAACGAAAATGTGATCAGCCTTGAACAGAGGATATACTTCCGTAATTATGCTTGACGACGGAACTGGTTGTTATCCACAATATTTGTGGAAAAGCTGTTTATTTACTGTTGAATGTTTGATAATTACTTAAATATCAATCAATTGACGAATTTTAATCTGTGGAAAAGATCAGGCGAACACCGATAAATAATAGAGGCGTTGTAACCTATTGCCGTACTGCATATTATGTGTGTTGGATTTATTAATTGGGGGATGGTTGGCAAAACCGTGATTTTTTGAAATGCTCTTTTTTTTGATACAAGCCTATATATCAGTAAAATAGAATTTTCTTGAAAAAAACACTATTTTTAGTGGGGTACGATCCAACAGCTACTACATATTGTACCCCGCAGATTAAATAAAGTAATGAATTGCGGGTAGTTTGCTCGAGAAATACACTGGATTTCATGTAATTTATCAAGCAGCAACGGATTATCAGGATTACTATCCGGCCAGGGAACGGCCCGTCCTGGTATTTTGTTGCTCTTGTACAGGAGGTACGGCTTGAAAATAAACAGATACTTCACGCGCGAAGGCGAATCTCCCTATTGTCGGATCAACTTTGTTAAACGCTCCTCGGAAATAAAAAATCCGGATGGCTCGGAAGTTTTCAAACTCGACAACGTTGAAGTACCCGAAAGCTGGTCACAGGTGGCGGTTGATATTCTGGCGCAGAAATATTTCCGCAAGGCCGGTGTTCCGCAGGTTGACGAGCAGGGACAACCGGTTCTGGATGAAAACGGCCGGCCGGTACTGGGAGGAGAAACCGACAGCCGTCAGGTCTTTCATCGCATGGCCGGGTGCTGGCGGTACTGGGGCGAGAAGTACGGTTATTTTGAGAGTGAAGCCGACGGGCAGGCCTTTTACGACGAGTTGTGTTATATGCTGGCCGCTCAGGTTGCCGCTCCCAACTCGCCGCAATGGTTCAACACCGGGTTGCACTACGCTTACGATATCGGCGGTGTTTCCAACGGTCATTTCTATGTCGATCCGAGTTCACAGACCTTGACCCGGGCGGCCAACGCTTATGAGCACCCGCAGCCGCACGCTTGTTTTATCCAGTCGGTCTCTGATGATCTGGTCAATGACGGCGGTATCATGGATCTCTGGGTGCGTGAGGCCCGTCTGTTCAAATACGGTTCCGGGACCGGGACCAATTTTTCAAGTCTGCGCGGCGCGGGGGAACGTCTCTCCGGCGGCGGGCAGTCATCCGGATTGATGTCTTTCCTGCGGATCGGCGACCGGGCGGCCGGAGCCATCAAGTCCGGCGGCACGACCCGTCGCGCGGCCAAGATGGTATGTCTTGATCTGGATCATCCGGACATCGAAGACTTCGTCGGCTGGAAAGTAATCGAAGAACAGAAAGTGGCCGCGATGGTCACCGGCTCGGCGATAATCCGTCAGCAACTCAGGAAAATCTTCCAGGCCACGCAGAAAAGCGACAACGGCGACGGCGCACACACGGAAACCGATCCGTCCAAAAACAAGGAACTGAAAAAAGCGATCGGGGCGGCCCGCCGGCTGGCTATCCCCTCGGCTTATATAAAGAAGATTCTCGAGCTGGCCGATCAGGGCATCCGCGACATTGATTTCATCCAGCTCGACACCAACTGGGAGTCCGAGGCTTACATGACGGTGTCCGGTCAGAACTCCAACAACTCCGTCCGTGTCCCCAACAGGTTCTTCCAACTGCTCAGGGAAGACGGTGACTGGGAGCTGATCTCACGCACCACCGGCGAAGCCGTGCGCCGTTTGCCGGCCCGGGATCTGTGGAACAAAATCTGTCACGCCACCTGGTCGTGCGCCGATCCGGGTGTGCAGTTCGACGACACCATAAACGAATGGCACACCTGCCCCAAAGACGGACGCATCAACGCCTCGAACCCGTGCTCGGAGTACATGTTTCTTGACGACACCGCGTGCAACCTGGCTTCGATAAATCTCGGGAAGTTTCTGCGCGACGACTGCTCGTTCGACATCGATGGTTACCTTCATGCCGTCCGTTTGTGGACTGTCGTGCTGGAAATTTCGGTATTGATGGCTTCGTATCCGTCGCCGATGATCGCGCAGAAGAGTTTCGAGTACCGCACCCTCGGCCTGGGGTACGCCAATCTGGGCTCGGTGCTCATGCGCATGGGCATCCCCTACGATTCCTCCGAGGCGTTCGCCTGGTGCGGAGCGTTGAGCGCGATGCTGACCGGACAGGCCTATCTGACCTCGGCTGAGATGTCCAAAGAGCAGGGACCGTTCAGCGCCTATTACCGCAATCGTGACAACATGCTCCGGGTGATACGTAATCATCGCCGGGCCGCCTACAACGCCGACCCGTCGGAGTATGAAGGGTTGACGATAAAACCGTCGGGAATTAACCCGGCCTATCTGCCTGAGGAGCTGGTAGAGTCGGCCCGATCAGTCTGGGACGAGGCGCTGGAAAAGGGAGAAATCTACGGTTTCCGCAATGCCCAGGTTTCGGTAGTGGCCCCTACCGGTACTATCGGACTGGTTATGGACTGCGACACTACCGGGATCGAGCCGGACTACGCCCTGGTCAAGTTCAAGAAACTGGCCGGCGGCGGCTATTTCAAGATCATCAACGGTTCCGTACCGGTGGCCCTTCGACGGCTCGGTTACACCGGCGATGAAGTAAGGGATATCGTTACTTACGCCACCGGGCACAAGACCCTCCGGCAGGCGCCTTTCATTAATCATGAATCGCTGAAAGCCAAAGGGTTCTCCGACGATGAACTGAAGCTGCTTGAAGACGTGGTGGGTAACGCTTTCGATATCACTTTCGCCTTCAACCGTCATACCCTGGGTGATGAGTTCCTTATCGAATCGCTGGGTTTGTCGAAAGAGACAATCGACGACTGGGATTTCAACCTGCTTCGGGAGCTTGGTTTCACCAGGGAGCAGATCGAAGCGGCCAACGAGTATTGCTGCGGCACGATGACCCTCGAAGGAGCGCCCCATCTGAAGGATGAACATCTACCGATTTTCGACTGCGCCAGCCGTTGCGGCCGCAAGGGTACGCGGCTGATCGGTTTCGAGGCACACATCCGCATGATGGCCGCGGCTCAGCCGTTTATTTCGGGGGCCATTTCCAAGACGATCAATATGCCTGCGGAATCATCTATCGACGATGTCAAAACCGCCTACCGTCTGGCCTGGGAGACGATGAACAAAGCTATCGCGATCTACCGCGACGGTTCCAAGCTGAGTCAGCCGTTGACCGCGGCCTTGATCGAAGAGGACGACGAAGACGAACCGGCCGGGATATCGGTGGACACCGTGGCCGAGCAGGCGGCCCGCAAGGTGGTGTATCGTTATATCGCCAAGCGTCGCAAACTACCCTACCGGCGCGGCGGGTACACCCAGAAAGCGGTGGTCGGCGGGCACAAGGTCTATCTCAGGACCGGCGAATACTCCGACGGCTCGCTGGGTGAGATCTTTCTGGACATGCACCGCGAAGGGGCCGCTTTCCGCAGTTTGATGAACAGTTTCGCGATCGCTATCTCGCTCGGTTTGCAGCACGGCGTGCCGCTCGAGGAATATGTCGAGGCGTTCCTGTTCAGCCGGTTTGAACCGAACGGGCTGGTCAAAGGGAACAAAGCGATCAAAATGTCGACTTCGATTATCGATTACATATTCCGTGAGCTGGCGATCAGTTACCTCGGGCGCAACGATCTGGCGCATGTCTCGGAGGAAGACCTGCGCGGAGACACGCTGGGGGATCCGAAGGATATGTCGGTCGAGTACGAAGAAGAGGAACCGGCCGACGGGGTCGTATCAGGCGTGGTGAGTCGTACGCCACAGGATATTCGCTCGGCCCACTTGCGGCTGGGCCTCACCGGGAAAAGCAACGGAGGTAACGGCAACAGAGTCGGCCAGAGTGAGGACAAAGCGGGCAATCAAGGAGGATTGGGCCATGGTGAGTCGCTGGAGAATCAGGTTGTAGCGAAGACAACTGAAAAAAAGGAGACCGTACTTGAGTATGTCGCCGCGACGGGGACAGCGGTTACTGAACAGGGAGAACAAAGACTCCACTCAGCCATCCGAGCGGCCAGAATGAAAGGTTACGAGGGAGACATGTGCGGCGAGTGCGGCCAGTTTACAATGGTGCGCAACGGCACCTGTCTCAAGTGCGACTCGTGCGGGGCCACGTCGGGTTGCAGTTAGAGTCGGCGATGCGTCCGGCACAAAAGTTTATCTGAGCGCGACACGAGATCTTTGGTAGGGTCATTGGATGACGACCCTGCTTAGGGATGAGCACGGCGTCACTCGGCTAACCCCGGGTGACGCCTTTTGTGTATGTGCACCATAGACCTCACCCTTCAGGACTTGTTAATAAAACCATATTTTGTTTTATGAGAGTCCTTCCAATAAATGTCGTTCCAGGTCTGCACCGGAATCCATGTACATTTGTTTTCCGGATGCTGAATCAGGTTCTGCATAACACGAAATAGAACCGGATGCCGGATCAGGTCCGGCAAGACGGAGTATCGCTACCTGTAATCCTGTAATGATACCAGCAGCATCCTCATTGTCGTCATTCCGGGCCTTGACCCGGAATCCAGACAGTTGTTAGTGCGTTACGTATGTCCACGTGCGCAGCACCTCAACACACCCCGTCTCCCCTTTCGGGAAGCCGCCCCGCTCAAGAGGGGAAAAAAGAATAAATCATATTTGTGGGTACAGATACTGATATTATAGAGTTTGACAGGTTTTTCAACCGGCTGTTCTTTCTTCATATCTTTCAACGGGCGGTTCAATAAATGGCTATGTTCTATAGCCATTCTGTCACTGGTATTTCCTTGTTCAGTATGGCGGGCTTCTGTCGAAAAAAGAGATTAGAGACTGGTGTCAAAAGACCAGAAAACTAATCGCCGTATCGTGCAACCGGAGAGAGGATGCCGGAAATAGTGAAGACATATCGACTTGCCAACTCTGAGCATCAGAAAGGAATAGATTTGTCAGGCTGTTCGCGGGGGCTGACAGACCTGTTTACAAATCCGTTTAAGGGGGCTGTTTCCGGTTGTGAGATCACGGGGGCCAAAGTTGCGTATGGCAGAGGTAATCCTGTATCAGGGGGATCGCGGAAAACCAGCCGCACCGGAAACAGGATTAACACCGGGCGCCAGGGACGGCGATTTCGAGGTTTAGACCGTGAGGGGGTGAAAGGGAGCCAGGCGGTCAAGCGAAGGGGGGAGTACAGGGTCTGTGGGTACCATGCTGAGGGCAGCCGCGAGGCCGGCTTCAGTAAAATTATCCGCAACCCTCTCTCCCACCTCTTTTTTTCTGCACAAACGGTGCGAGTTTCAAACCGAAGCGGAAGATGCAGTGCAGCGAGTATTTCAAATATGGCTCAAAGCGGCTGCCGCACTGCACCCGGGTCCTTTCATCTGCCGCTTTGGCCGCAAATTAAGCAGTCCGGGTTGATGACAGACAGCAGCTTTAAGGTGCGATAGGGAAAGAACGAGAGGTTTGACGAAAGAGCACGGTTAAGGGGGCTGCCAAAAGGGGCGTCAAAACGGAAACCGGTTCTTCAGATGCAGGAGCTGCGCAACAGGTTGTGTCA
The DNA here is from genome assembly GCA_024278515.1 of Candidatus Zixiibacteriota bacterium. Classification (GTDB taxonomy): domain Bacteria; phylum Zixibacteria; class MSB-5A5; order GN15; family FEB-12; genus JAJRTA01. The sequence goes on along the minus strand of JAJRTA010000194.1, from coordinate 24,428 downwards.
AGCGGGGGTGTTGTTGGGGACAGGCTTGATACGTGTCGAATGGGGGCTGAACGACCAGAGTTTCGTTCGTCAGTAAACCGGACAAGAGGCGGGAGGTCTATGACCTCCCGGCCTCCCGCTTAACGGGGGAGAAAAAAAGCAAGACAACCAGAACCGTAAAAAAACTTCTTTGCAGGAATCAGGCTTCTTGATTCCGATCCTCTTGCTGCACAGTGCGCGGAAACACCGGACTTTCCGCGCACTTTTTTCTTATTTCCCGCCGCTGAAGAACAGCTTCTTAAAAGCTATTTCAGCCGGACAGAACTTTGTTACTGAGGACTGCAGCAGGTTCAGGCCGACGAACGCCGTAAGAATTAGAAAGTACGGCGACACCAGATAGTACAGAAGCAACGACAGTAATACCATCGATCCGGCCAGCATTCTTACCATGTTTTCCAGACTCATAATATTGCCTTTCATTTATTTTTGCATATTGCAGGCCGACCATGTCATGATCAAAAGCCGTATGTCAGTTTCAGGTAAACATTGTCATTTTTTTCAAACTGACCAAACTCGGTCGCCTGATTTTTTCCTTCAAATATATTAACACCAAGCGCCAGCTCGAGTTCATCAGTATATTTATAACTCACCGAACCGCGGAAATAACCATCCTCGTCGGTCGGTGAATAGAACACGAACAGTGAAAGATTCACCAGCTCGTCATACATCAACCGGGTAACACGTGAAGTCAGCAGATGTCGGATTTCATCACGCACAAAACTGCCTGCCGCTTCACGTTGGGCTTTGTAGGTATCCCAGTCGGATATCATGTCCACCTGCCACTGCAGATTGGCCGTGAGATTGGTAGCTATCTGACGTTCAAACCCGGCCAGCCCGGTGAGTGACGAGTTCGGCATCATCGGATCATCTCCGTTGAGATCTTCTCGCGAATCGAAATAACCGCCTTCAATCCAGATTATTCCTCCGGCTATCGGGCCGCGAATCGAAGCCCCGTAAACGTTAAGTTTCGGATAGACCGGCATCATCGTTTCATCAACCATTACCACGCCCAGTGGGTTCTTGTAGAATCCTTTGTAGAAATACAGGGATGTGGCGAATGATCCGATTCGACGGTTGAGCCGCATGGCCAGTTCGCTGTTTTCAAACTTCGCTTCCGGGGTCGGCGGATTGAAGAAGCTCCCTTCACCGACAATCTCGACACCGTTGAAATAACTCAAACGTCGACCGGTCGGCAGGCGGTTCGGCTCGAACCGGGGGGTCCATACCAGCGACAGCGCCCCCAGACCCGAGTAAAAATCGGCCCGTATGGCGTTCTGCGGAGCCTTGAGATACTGATCGTCACGGCCGATGAAAAACGAACGGTAATCCTTGGCGAACACATCGTTGATGAATATCAGGTCCCCGGTCCCCCAGGTGAGAATCTGGCGGCCGACTTTGAAATCAAAACGCCGACCGAGCCGAAACTTCATGTAGCCTTCCCGAAGCTCCCAGTCGTACCGGCTGCTGTCGGCGCCGTCATAAACAAAGTCAAGCCGTCCGAAAAATTCCACTCCGTCGCCGTAATGTTCCGCGCGCAACTGCATCCGGGTCTCCGACGCCGTTTGTTCAGTGGCCGTCGGGTTGGACTCATCTATGCGTCCGCCGTAGAGCGTCTGAAGGAAACCGTCTATCGTGACTTCCGCCATGGCCGGACCGGCGGTCAGCGAGAGGGCGGCCAATATGATGATGCTTATTCTCTTCATAGCGTAATCCCTCCTTTATTTGATAAACTGACGCGGCGGATTTTTCAGGTAACGTTCGGTGAAAAAGTCAGACTTCAGTCCGACATTGTACCTGATTGAAGAGAACTCGATTATGGTCTTCCCCTTTTTCTTGAGATTCTCCATCGAACGAGTGGTCATGGTCGTAAAACCATCTATTTCTTCAATCTTGCCGGCCTTGAACAGGCGTTCCAGTTTCCCCTTTTTGTTATAGTACTCCTCGAGCAACGGCAGATAATTTTCCTTGTCAATATAGGAGACCTTGCGGGCCAAACTTTTGTCGTCTTCGATCGGCACCGATTCGATCACAAACACACCCCGCCCGTCGATTGTGGAATCCGAAAGCATCGTGTGTTTGTCTTCGGTCCAGTGACGGCCGGAGACATCCTCGTAGCTGAAATGCGACCCGACAAAACTTGAGTTCTTGTCGTCGGCCGAGATCGGTTTCACCAGATCGATCGAGGGGATATAAATCCAGCGCTGGTCGTTTCCATCGGGCGATTTGTGCACCATGAAAGTCAACCGGGACACATCGGACGGTTTTCTGAAATAGGTATAGTATTTCTGACTGCCGCCGTCGGATTCATCCATCCGCAACATGGTGAATTCCTTGATACGTTCCTTGCCGCGCTTGTCGGTGATACGCATCGTTACTTCGGCGATACCGTCATCACCGGCGTAATAATACGCCATGTGCGACTTTTTCATAATCTCGTTGGCGTTCTGTCCGAACACGGCTCCCGTCGCAAGCAACAGAGCAAGCATCATTGTAATCAGTGTCAGGTTTCTCATGGCATTTCTCCTGAATATTTTTTGTTCTCGATTTTTCTATATTTGTACTACTCGACCGGTGTCGATGTAGTGGGATGTTTAGTGGTTTTAACCGGCAACAGAGCTTTGTTGAAAGTGCGCACAATGGCCGGCAGCAACAGCATCGTCACCAGTCCGGATACCACCATAATGGCCAGGAAAAACGACCCGACGGTAATGTACGGCACCAGGCTGGAGAACAGCATCGGAATAAAACCGATTGCGATCACCAGGACGTTCCGCGAGATCGCCCGACCCGCTCCCTCGAATATCTCGTTGAATGATTCGCGGAAGTTGTTGGTTCGTTTGTGAATCATACGCAGACGCTGGATGAAATGAATGGCGAAGTCGATAGACAAGCCCAGGGTCAGCGAAGACAACACCGCTACCGGCATATCGTAAGGCTTGCCGATATACCCGATAAAGGCATAGATGGCCATGATGGTTATGGTCAGCGGCAACATCGAAGCCAGTCCCCAGCGAAGCGAACGGAACAGGAAAATCATCATGATAAACACGACAATGTATGATCCCAGCAACGACGAACGCATTCCGGAAACCATCTGATTCTGCCATTCTATATTGATATACGGCAACCCCGCCCACCTGAAACTGATACCGCCCGGGGGTATATTTTTTTCGATAAAGGCGTTCCCCTGATCAACCACCGAAGCAACCGCCATATTATCCCCGTTTTTGAGTTGCACCCACATATTGACCTGATCGTATTCAGGCGTAGTGAATTTGAACAGATCGTCCGGATCACCGCCCGACATTTCGTAAAGGAACAACATCTGACCGATCTCGTCGGCATTATCCGGCAGGGCCAGTTTTGTGGAATCTCCGCCATACAGTTCGTAGCGAACTTTCTTTATCACATCCGGCAGACCGGTCACGGCTCCGACCACCTCGTTTTTGACCAGTTCCTTTTGCAGCGATTCGAGATAGCGCTGCACTTCGGGCCGTTTCATAATGTTGTCTTCATCCCCTTCGACCACCAGGTAATTCATATAAGTACCGGCCAGATGTTTGTTCATGGCGGTGTCGGCGATACGAATCGGATGCGACTTTTTGAACCACTTCACCGGGTTGTCGTTGACGACAATCATCGACAAACCAACCGCCGAAACTACCATTAGAGCCAGCGCGCCGAAAATGATCGTTTTGCCGCGGCGGTACGACAGGTTGCGGAAAGCGCGCATGACACTGGAAAGCGGGCCGCGACTGTCGTCCTCCTGCCCGAAATTCCGCAGGGTCTTGTCGGAAATCAGCATCCCGATCGCCGGATTCAGGGTGAGCGAAAGGAACCAGGCTACCAGGATACCGAAAGCCACAAAGATACCGAACACCCGCACCGGCGGTATCGGTGTCAGGGCCAGCGAAATAAAGCCCGCAATTGTGGTCAGCGATGTGAACAGCATCGGGACGAACAGCTCATTGATCGAATGCCTGATGGTGGCGTCTTTGTGCTTGTATTTTTTGTAGTGATCGTGAAACTCGGATATAATATGAATCGAGTTGAGTACCGCGATCGGTATCAGAAAGATCGGTATCATCGAGGCCATGATGTGTACCGTGTTGCCGGTCAGTATCAACAGCCCCATCGACCAGATCACCGCCATTATGGCCACCACCATCGGCGCCAGGATGACTTTGACCTTGCGGAAGAACATCAGCAGCAAAAGGAAAATAATCGCCATCGCCGCCGGGGCCGAGTAGGCCATCTGGGCAAACATTTCGGATCCGAACGAGTCTTCGGCCATCGGCAGTCCGGCGATATGGACCTCGAAACCGGCGGCATGTTTATCGGCAATAGCTTTAATCTCGCCCGCTATACGATGCGACATATCTTTTGATTCGAGCGGCACCATGATAGCGATCGCCTTGCCGTCCTCACCGGCCAGCTTGCCGCGCAGGATCGGGTTGTTCTGGATCCGCCCGAAGATATACTTCGCCTCGGCCTCGGTTTCGATCCGGTCGGACATCAGCGGCTCGATTATTAATGTACCGTCACTCCCCTGACGGATATCATCAACCGTGGAAGGCGCCATGATGTCGTTGGCGATCACACCATCGATTTCTTCGATCTCGGCTGTGATTTCGTACACCCGGTTCAGAATATCCGCCGTGAACGCGGTCGGCTCATTGACAATACCCACGGCCAGGAAATCGGACAGGCCGAACGTCTCCTTCATTTCATGCTCGAACACCCGGACCGGTTCATCGGCGTCGAGCATATTCTCAGGATCGGTGTCGATTTTTATCTTGGGGAACTGGGCGGCGAAGAAGGCAGTAATCACCACCGTGATTCCGATCACCCACCAGGGGTGTCCGATTGCAAAATTGATTATTCCTTTTTTCATTTCGTGTCCTTTTGTGATTATTCTCTTGTTTAGCCCTTTAGATAGGATTTGGTTCGAAATGATTCAGGAAAAGTGGGCAGGCGTAAGCCGTTGAGTCACAATACCTGACAGGAGCGGCCTGACCGCAGTTATCTGGTCATGCCGGCAAAGGGCGGCATTCACTCTTTGGGTGCAAGGCTGGATGCCGGACCGAGTCCGGCAGGACAAGCTATTCTTTCTGATTGCGGAACCTGGCAAATCAATGGCAGGTTTCCGCAATTTCTGAAGACAACTGTGGCCGCTTGTTGAAAATACCAACCTCTTGTTCCACTTCATATTAACCGAAATCACCTGCCATTTTGGGGGAAAGCCATGAGATAGATACAACGTTTGTGGTGAACGGCTTTGTTATCAGAGATCAGAACGCCCCCTTCAGGCTACACTTGCCGGGGGTTCAACAATCCTGCCCGCGCTGCTTCCCGAACTTCTTTTTCCAGCGGTCGCGGAGAAGTCCTGAGAGTCTTTTATCGAGCGCTTCGGGGAGAGGTTCTTCGCTGCCGTCACGGCAGAGCGTGACCGTTTGCCTGAGGCTGTCGATCATGATCCGGCAGTTTTCACATTCGCCGATATGAGATTCTATCTCGGCGCAAAGTTCCGGGTTCATACCGCCGTCGAGATAGTCATTAAGATCTTGTATATAATCAGGACACTTTTTTGCCATAACGATCTTCGAAAACCTGGGACAAGCGATCACGCAGAGCCAGCCGCGCGCGCAGGATTCTTGACTTGGCCGAGGCGACCGACTGATTAGTCAGCTCAGCCACTTCCCTGACCGGCAGTTCTTCGATGTAGCGCAGAAGGAACGCTTCGCGGTACATATAAGGCAGTTCCGCTATCGCTTCATCGACCGCGCTTTTGAGTTCAGCCGATTCCATCATTTTGTGCGGGTACTGCCAGTCGAACAGACGAAGGCTGTCCTGGTGATCGTCGCCGTGCGATCCGGAGCCGGGCAGATATTCCTCGATTGGTTTCAGGTCGGACTGCCGCTTTTTGGAGTACAGGGCGCGGGCTTCGTTCAGGGCGATGGATGACAGCCAGGTGCCGAACGCCGCTTCGCCGCGGAACTGGTCGATCTTGTCGATCGCTTTAAGGAAACTTTCCTGCATGATATCTTCGGCATCCTGTTCGTTACCGGCCAGTCTTCTGACCAGGCCGTACATTTTCTGCTTGTTGGCCTCGATCAACCGGGCGAAAGCATCGAAATCGCCTGATCGGGCCAGAGCTACCAACTGTTTCTCATCCATTTGATAATAATATAGGAAAAATGATTCAGGAAAACATCAAAGAAAGTGGAGCCAGAAAAGAGCTATGGCGTAACGTTCAAACCTTGCCCTGCCTAAGGGTGGCCGAAGTAGACGTTGCGATTCCCATGCGTCCACACGCTGTGAACATGATGATCCGGTGCAGTCAGAATCCCCCCTACATTCGTTCCACGCACCCGGCGATGATATCACGAAGCTTCGGTTCCGCTTCACCGGCAATCGCGATTACTTCCTCGATTTTCAACGGGTGCATATTATCCGGCAAACCCATGTCGGTGACTATCGAGAAGCCCAGCACTTTTGTCCCCTGATGGCGGGCGACGATCACCTCCGGAACAGTCGACATACCGACTGCGTCCCCGCCAAACCCGCGCAACATCCGGTACTCGGCGGCTGTTTCCAGCATCGGTCCGCTCAGCCCGATATAGACACCCTCCTGCAGGTGGATGCCCTGGCTGAGGGCCACCTCGCGGGCTATTTTCCGGTATTCGAAATTGTATGTTTCGTACATATCGGGGAAACGAGGGCCAAGCTCTTCATGGTTGGGGCCGATCAGCGGATTACCGCCGAAAAAATTGATATGGTCGGTAATCATCATGATATCACCGGCTTTGAACTGTGGGTTAAGCCCGCCGCAGGCGTTGGAGACGATTAGTGTCTCAATACCGAGCGCCTTCATGACTCGAATAGGAAAAGTTATCTGTTCGAATGAATACCCTTCGTAATAATGAAACCGCCCCTGCATACATACAACCGGTTTCCCCCTGAGATTTCCGAACAAAAGACGGCCGGCGTGTGATTCAACGGTGGAAACGGCGAAATGCGGAATCTTCTCGTATTCCACATGACCAACCATCTCGATGCCGTCAACCAGCGAACCCAGTCCGGTGCCCAGGATGATTCCGATTACGGGTTCGAAATCCACCTGTTTTTTTATGACATCAACCGCTTCATCTATCTTTTGCTTGAGCAGGGTATTACTCATCGGGCTGTCCTTTCATATCATTGTCGCTTTATTAAATCGACCGGCTGTTGCGCCGTGTCCGGGAAGATAATGCGCCGACACCGAATGCTCAAGGATTCTGTTGGGGATGTCGTCGTCGGGTATTTGAGTAACAATCGGATGCGCTCTTTAGTTTTTCGATTATGCAATTTCTCTTGCTTAACTAACCTTCGGCGCGGATATTTGAGCGTTGTGAAAGATATGATAGGACAGAATATCCAGCAGGTTTACGGCCGGATTGCCGAGGCCTGCGGCGAATACGATCGCGACGCCGACGATATAACCGTTGTCGCCGTCACCAAGAACCATCCAACGATGGTGATCCAGACCGCGGTGGCCGCGGGATTACATGATATCGGTGAAAGCCGAATTCAGGAGGCGGAACCAAAGATACGCGAAGCCGGCCCAATTGCCCGTTATCATCTGGTCGGCCATCTTCAGAGCAACAAGGTCAAAAAGGCAGTCGAACTGTTCGATGTCATCCAGTCGGTCGACAGTCTCAAGCTGGCCGAGGAAATCAACCGTCAGGCCGGCGCGATCGAACGCCGCATTGAATGTCTGATAGAGGTCAACTGCTCCGGTGAAAGCCAGAAGTTCGGCGTGTCGCCCGATGACTGCCTCGGGCTGGTCAGAACAGTGGCCGATATGGACAATATCGAGCTGATCGGCCTGATGACGATCGGACCGTATGTCGATGACGAGGAGCAGATCCGCCGGGCCTTCGCCAAATGTAATCAGCTTTTCAAACGTGGTCGTGATATTGTGGGTGATCGGTTTGATACTCTTTCGATGGGGATGTCCGATGATTTCCCGCTGGCCATAGCCGAGGGATCGACCATGATCCGTATCGGCAGTTCCCTGTTCGGGCCCCGCCGTTCGTAGCCCGTTATCAGGTTGAAACAGCTCCCGGTTTCATTTAGAAACATTTTCTCAAATTGCTTAATTTTTCCGCTAAAGGTTCGATAATTAATGTAGAGAGTCGGACTTGTGTGACTGCTCGATTTTTGCACAGCCTGATATCTCATTTTAACTGAGGATGAAAAATAAAACCTGTTAGATAAGCGAGTAATTCATGGATCTATCGTCAAATGATATCCGCAACTATGAGTTTGCGACTCAGATGAGGGGCTACTCAAAAGATGAAGTTGACAATCTCCTGGACCAGGTAGCGGCTGCGCTGGATGCGGTCAAACAGGAAAATCTGAAATTGTCGATGGAAGTCGATTCGCTCAAGAGCCAGTTGTCCGGCCTGCGCCAGTTTGAGGATACCATCAAGAGTGCGGCCATCGACGCTCGACGGAACGCCGATATGACACTCAACAACGCCAAAAAGGAAGCCGATCTGATATTGTCCAAGGCGCGCGAGGAAGCCGACCGTATGATCGGCTCCCGAACCGAAAAACTGGCCGAACTTGAAGCCAGGATTTCATCCGCCGAGATGGCCAAGAAATCCTACCTGAACAAGATGCGCGGGGTGATTACCTCCCATCTCGAAATCATCGACCATCTGATCAAAAACGAACCGTTGATGCAACAATCTCATGAAGAAGAGAGCGAAACCGAATACGGTCCGATGGATGATTCCGATAGGATACAGGTAACTTCTTCAGATGAAGTCGAGCGCAGGACGATGGAGACAATCGGTACTCCGTCGCAAAGCGCGGAGCCTATTCGTACCGAGGAAGCCAACGAAGCCGGTAAGATTATCGAAGTCTCGCGAGACGGACAGCCGCCTGATGAAACTTCCGAGGTAAAAACGGATACGGAGGAAGACGAAACCTCCGGGCCGGTTGATCCGGAGCTGGCTGAGGCGCTGGAAAATTACCAGGCCGACGGCGGCGAGGATGACGAGAAGCATGATTCAATGGAACCGCCCCCAACCGAGGTTGCGTCGCCGGCGCCGGGTGAAATCAGGGAAACTTCCTCTCTGGCTGAGGATATCCCCCCCGAGTTCATAGTTGCTCCGAATACCGACACATCCGGCTCCAGCCCGGATGAAGAGGCAGCCACCGATAAATTAGAGGTAGGCGATACCCCGGAAAACAAATCGGATTCCGACCAGCCGACTCCGTCCGGACCACCCGCCAGCCCGGAGGAGCTGGCCAGAGAGCTTGATAAAGTAGTGGCTAAGTTCGAAGAAGAAATGGATAAGGCTGCTCATTCATAAAAAGACAATTACCCGCCCGAAGATAAGACCGGTCGCGCTATCCTCTGCGATCGGTCTTTCTTGTGGTGCTGATATTAGCAGTTGGTTTGCCGCCGCTGTTGATTGTTGTTGACTTCGTGTCAGGTCTGATGGTTTGGTTGATAAATGATTATTTACGGAGGTACGATTGACCAGGACTAAAATAGTCGGCGTCGGTTCTGCCCTGATGGATTTGCTGGCGCGTGAAGACGATGCTTTTCTGACGGTTATAGACGCGGCCAAAGGCGGCATGGTATTGGTCGATGACCAGCGCATCCAGAGCGCTGTCGTCAGACTTTCCGATCAACCGACCATGGTGCCGGGCGGATCCGCCTGCAACACGATTGTGGGAATCGGCAAACTTGGAGGCGAGGCCGGTTTTATCGGTAAGCGTGGCGATGATGCGCTCGGTGATCTGCTTGAGGAAGGTCTGATCAAAAGCCGGGTGCAACCGCTTTTGTTTACATCCGATCAGCCGACCGGTCGCGTGCTGTCGATCATCACTCCCGATGCTCAGCGCTCGATGTTGACTTTTCTGGGAGCGTCGTCCGAGCTGACCGGAGATGAAATCCAACCGGACTCTTTCGCCGAGGCGGCGATTGTTCATGTCGAGGGATACCTTCTTTTCAACCGGGACCTGATAACATCCGTTATGAGAGCCGCCAGACAAGCCGGAGCCAAAGTCTCGCTCGACCTGGCCAGCTATACGGTGGTCGAACAGGCAGGGTCGTTTCTTGAAAATCTCGTTGATGAATATGTCGATATCCTTCTGGCCAATGAGGATGAAGCGCGTGTGTTCACCGGCGAAACGGATGAATCCCGGTCATTGCAGATACTTTCCGATAAAGTCGAAACCGCCGCGCTCAAACTGGGGGCGCGGGGCAGTGTGATCTCGCACGGCCGCAAGCTGGTCAGCGTGGCCCCGTTCGGCGGCAGTCCGATTGTCGACACGACCGGAGCCGGCGATTTATGGGCCTCCGGATTTCTGTACGGACTGGTCCGCGGTTTGCCGACTGAAAAATGCGGTGAGCTCGCTTCCGCCTGCGGTTACGAAGTCTGCCGGGTGGTGGGGGCGGTCATTCCGGATGACGGCTGGGATCGGATCAGGACACTGCTTTAGTTGTCGGATGAGCAGACAGGTGCCGTCACGCCAACAGGCGCATTTCTTCAGGGTCGTTGGGTGATCCCGTCGCACAGGATTCAACGGTTAAGAAAGCCTGTTTCCCCTGTCATCGTTTTTTCGCTCCGTGAAAACTCGGTTTATTACCTGTTTTATCTCGCACCTTCGGCCAAAGATGCTATCTTTTAAGGACCATGCTGACCAGAGTCAAAGATGGTATCACCGAGCATTCCCTGCTTGAAACAGGTGACTCGGTTCTTGTCGCCCTCTCCGGCGGGCCGGACTCGGTAGCGCTGTTGCATATTCTTTCGCGACTGCGCCGCTCGATGAAACTCAGTCTGCGTGCCGTTTATATCAATCATGGACTGCGCCCGGAAGCCGCCGCCCGCGAAGAGCGGTTTTGCGCTCGCCTGTGTAAAAAGCTGAAAGTGGAGCTGGATATAGTGCGCGAAGATGTCCCCGTGCTGGCCGGACGCGCCAGAAAATCGACCGAAGAAACAGCCCGCGACCTGCGTTACAGGCTTTTCGACCGTCTCGCCGGTGAGCACCAATGCGACAGGATTGCGCTCGGGCACCATGCCGATGACAATGTTGAAACGATCCTGTTTCGTATTATCCGCGGCACCGGCAAACGAGGCCTGGGCGGAATACCGATCCGACGTGATAAGATCATCCGTCCCCTGCTGTATGTCACCAAACAGGAGATCCTGGCTTATCTTAAAAAAGAGAAGCTGCGTTACTGTATTGATCTGTCGAACTGTTCGTTCGATTACACTCGCAATTATATCCGCAATGAACTGCTCCCTTTGATTCGAAAGGAACTGAACCCCGCAGTCGATCGCGCTCTTTTGAATCTGGCCGAGACAAGCCGGGAGGAAGAACAGTTTCTTGATAAAATAACCGCCGGAAAAGTCAAAAAGATCCTTTCCGAGACGGTCGGCGGCAAAATTGAACTTGATTTGAAACGGTTCCGTACTTATGATATATGGTTACGGCGTCGGGTGCTAAGGTATTGTATCACAAAATGTTTGCGAGACAGCGCCGCACCCGGGAAAAGCCTGATCGACCGTCTGGATAAACTGGTCACGAGCGGCGGTAAGGCGCTCTCGCTGGCCGGCAGGCTGGACGCGCGGATTGTTGATGACAGACTGGTCATCGGTCGCCGCGGTAAGATCAGCTTTCGTGTTCGTTTAAGTCCCGGTGAGGATTGTCATCCGGGGCCGCTCAGGATGATCCTGCGGTGTCGTCGGATGAGGTTCTCCGGCCGGATCGAACGTAAGCGTCGCGCCCTGAAAGTGCTGGTCGATTATAAGAAACTAAAGACGCCGTTGACCGTAAGGAATCTTCAGCCCGGTGATCGGTTTCGACCGCTTGGATCGAAAGGCACGAAGAAAGCAGGAGACTATCTGACCGACCGCAAAGTCGCCCCGGTTTATCGTGATGAAATCCCGGTAGTGTGTGACGAGGCAGGCATTATCTGGTTGGTCGGGTATGAGATAGCAGATCGCGTAAAGATAGACAGCTCAACAAGCGAGGTATTGAAAATTGAATCCGTCCGCCCCGGAAAAAAAGCGTATGCAGCCGTTTGAGATTCTGCTCACCCGGGAGAAGATCGACAAACGGATTGCCGAGATAGGCCGGCAGATTAATAATGATTACGCAGGTGAAGCCCCTGTACTTCTCGGCGTTCTGAAAGGCTGTGTTGTCTTTCTGGCCGATCTGATGCGTACTATCAAACTGCCGATGGAGGTTGAGTTCGTCTCGGCCGCTTCGTACCGCAACGGTCACGATCGGGACGACCGGGTACAGTTCGGCGGGGCGGTTCCGACTGAGCTGAAAGGGCGACATATTCTGATCATCGAAGGTATTGTCGATACCGGCCGGACCGTTTCACTGATAAAGAAACAGCTGGCCGCTCAGGAACCAGCTTCGGTGGAGATTGTTGCACTGTTGGATAAACCAGGCAGCCACCGGGTGGGTCTGGACATAAAGTACAAGGGGTTTTCAGTCGGCAACGAGTTCGTAATCGGGTATGGTCTTGACAATACGCAGCTCTATCGCAACCTCCCGTTTATCGGCAAGATGGTTGATCAGTAATTTTCTGCCCCAGCCGATCAGATAAATGATAGAATAGCAGGACCCTTTTTGAGTATAACGGGTAGTTGTGAACATTAAAACTGGTGTAAATAGGTGACTGACGACAAACAAGGAAAAGGCCGGTTCAATATACCGGGCAAAAACAGAGATTCTTCCGATAAGCCGCCGCCGTCGGGCTGGCGCGGGACGGGACGTTCATTGATATTCTGGCTGGCGCTCTTTTTGATCGTCTTTGTAGCCTACAGTTACTATTCCAGCTTCAGCCGGGACTTCGTGGAGATAACCTACACCGAGTTTGTGAACGAGATCGACAATCAGAACATCTCGGAAGTATCATTTACCGACCGCGAAATTGAAGGCCGCCTTGTTGAGCCGCGCGTATTCGCATCCTCAAACAATCCTCAGTCTTTCAGCAAATTCAAAACACGAATACCCTTTCCGGACATAAACTACACGCTTGTTTCCCGGCTCGAGGAAAACGGCGCGAAAATTGTCGCCAGGGTTCAGGGCCCCGATATTTTCTCGATTCTGGTAGCCGCGGCCCCGTGGGTGATCCTGGTATTGATCTGGTTGTTTTTCATCCGCCAGATGCAGGGTTCGGGCGGTCCCAAAGGGCTGTTTTCATTCGGCAAAAGCAAGGCCAAACTGCTTACCGATGAACGTCCGCGGGTAACTTTCTCCGACGTAGCCGGAGCCGACGAAGCCAAGGAGGAGCTGGAAGAAATAATCGAGTTCCTCAAGGACCCCTCCAAGTTTCAAAAACTGGGCGGCAAGATTCCCAAGGGCGCGCTTTTGCTCGGTCCTCCCGGGACCGGCAAAACGCTTCTGGCCCGTGCTGTCGCCGGGGAGGCCGGAGTGCCGTTCTTTTCGATGTCCGGTTCCGATTTTGTCGAGATGTTCGTCGGGGTTGGAGCCAGCCGGGTGCGTGACCTGTTTGAACAGGGTAAAAAGAACGCGCCTTGTATTATTTTCATCGATGAGATCGACGCCGTGGGTCGTCATCGCGGCGCCGGTCTGGGCGGCGGTCACGATGAACGCGAACAAACCCTGAACCAGTTGCTGGTCGAGATGGATGGTTTTGAGTCCAACGACGGCGTCATTCTCGTGGCAGCGACCAACCGTCCCGATGTTCTCGATCCCGCTCTTTTGAGACCCGGACGGTTCGACCGTCAGATTGTCGTACCCACCCCCGATGTCAAGGGACGTGAGGGGATCCTCAATGTTCACGTGCGCAAGATCAAGATGGCCGAAGGAATAGATATGTCGGTGGTGGCCCGTGGTACGCCCGGTATGTCCGGGGCCGACCTGGCCAATCTGGTCAATGAAGCGGCTCTGCTGGCTGCCCGGCGCGGCAAATCCGAAGTCAGCATGGACGAATTCGAAGAGGCCAAGGACAAGGTGATGATGGGTTCGGCGCGCAAGTCTCTGGTGATTGCCGACGAGGAGAAGAAAATCATCGCCTACCACGAGAGCGGTCATACGCTGGTGGCCAAGCTTATGCCAAAGGCCGACCCGATTCACAAGGTGACCATCATCCCACGTGGGTTGGCTCTCGGTCTTACTCAGTCATTGCCGGTCGATGAACGCCATACTCTTTCGCGTGAATACCTCGAGACCACTCTTGCCGTCCTCATGGGCGGACGGGTGGCTGAGATGCTGGTGTTCAACCAGATCGCTACCGGTGCGGCCAATGATCTCGAACGCTCCACCAAGCTGGCCCGTAAGATGGTCTGCAACTGGGGGATGTCCGACAAAGTCGGCCCGGTAACTTTCGGCAAAACGGAAGAGCATATTTTCCTCGGACGTGAAATGGCTCACGCCAAAGATTTCTCCGAGGCATCGGCCGAGGTCATCGATCACGAGATTCGTGCTTTTATCGAAAACGCCGAGGACAAAGCGCGGAAACTGCTTCGTGACAATATCGACAACCTGCACAAACTGGCCAGGGCGTTGCTCGAGAAGGAAATCATCGACGGTGAAGAGGTCGACCGGATTATCGGCGGCGGCGCCGACCATGCCGAGCCGGTCGAACAACCGGTCCCGTCACCGGAGAAATAGCCGGTGTCGTTAGATCGTGACAAGATCATGCAGGGTGTCCGGTTGATTCTGGAAGGGATCGGCGAGGACCCCGACCGGGAGGGGCTGGAACGAACCCCGGAACGGATGTTCGAGTATTTCGATGAAGTACTCAGCGGCTACACGGAAGATCCCACTACCGAACTTCGCAAATATACCACTTCAAATAAAGATGAGATGATCTCTCTCAAGGATATCTCGTTCTATTCTCTGTGCGAACATCACATGCTGCCGTTTTTCGGCAAGGTCCACATGGCCTATATCCCGCAACATGACAAAGTTGCCGGATTCTCCAACATGGTGCGCGTGGTGGAAATCCTCTCGCACCGACTTCAGGTGCAGGAACGAATGACCACCCAGATAGCCGATTCCATCGTTGAAGCTATCGACTGCAAAGGCGTGCTGGTGGTTGTCGAGGCGGAGCATCTTTGTCTGACCATGCGGGGGATCAAGAAACCGGGCAGCCGGATTATCACCAGCGCCATCCGCGGTCAGATGCGTCGCACCGCCACCCGTATTGAAGCTCTGACCATGCTTGGCCGCGTGGGACTTTAGGACATTGTGAAAAGGAATGCTATCGGTCAGGCGGGGCTGTTTTCGAACCGGCTATTCACCTGAGTTCGGGTTACGCTAAAACCGTTTGGTGTACACGTGGCAGTAGGGCTGTTTGCCGGTGCGCTGATAGTAGTTCTGATGATATTCCTCAGCCGGCCAGAACTTGTCCGCCTGCACAATTTCGGTCACGACCTGGTAGCCGTTGGTTTTTAACAGATCGATTAGCTTCTCGGTGATCCGGCGCTGTTCCTCGTTGACATAAAAAATCGCCGAGCGGTACTGGTCGCCGACATCGGGACCCTGGCGGTTCATCTGGGTCGGATCATGTATTTCGAAAAACAGTTTGGCCAGCGTTTCAAAATCTGTTTTTGACAGGTCGAACTCGACTTCGACTGTCTCGGCATGGCCGGTCCGTCCGGTACAGACTTGTTCGTAAGTCGGGTTGTCAACACTTCCCCCCATATAGCCTGAACGAACAGACAGGACTCCCTCGGTCTGTTGCAGCAGATGTTCCACTCCCCAGAAACATCCTCCGGCGAAATAGGCTTTAGCTGTCTCGGTGCCATTATCGGCAGGTTTGAAATTGAGCGAGATCGAGTTGACACAATGGCGGGTGTTCTTGTCGGTAAACCCTTCATCGAGAAAGACATGCCCCAGATGTCCGCCGCAGGCGGCGCAAATAATTTCGGTTCGGCGGCCGTCGGCGTCAGGGACCTGTTTCACGGCTCCCTTGATAGCGTCGTCGAAGCCGGGCCAGCCGCAGCCGGAATCGAATTTGTCATCGGAACGAAACAGCGGAGAGTCACAACGCTTGCATGTGTAAACGCCTGCCTCTTTGTGTTTATAGTATTTGCCGGTGAACGGCGCTTCGGTCCCCTTGTTGACAATCACCCGCTCTTCTTCTTCGGTGAGCTTATTGAATTTCATTTTATGACCATCGTTGCTTTCAGATTTGACCCGGACACCGAAAGGCAGAAGTACCAGCAGGCCAACCAGACCGGCCAGGTACAGGTAATCTGCAATTCTTCTGCTCCTCACCGTCCGAAGAACATACGACTTATTGTTTTTTTTCATAACTTAATCCTTTGTTACATAGACAATTCAGAGCCCCTTTTGTTCCCTTGATAATGCCTGTGAAAAGAGATAGGGGATGTCAAATAATACCGGGAGGATCGTTATCATTTGTTATCTTATTGCCGTTCCGATCACAATCTCTTATCAGGAACGGCTGACCAATGCCGACGACAGTCCGGTGGCAGATAGCGGCTATTCGCTGACGTTTTCTCTTTATGATGTTGCAACCGGCGGCGTCCCGTTCTGGAGTGAAACCCACCCGGCGGTGACGGTAACGAATGGTCTTTTCACGGTGTTGCTGGGTTCGATCACACCCCTTCAGTCGGTCAAGCCGACAGTTCTTATTCCGAAAGCGTTTTGCAGGTTGTTGGCTTCCTCGCCGGTCCGACAAAAACAGATGAGCTCCTCCTTTGCTATCTCAGCCAGGTCCAGATCGTTAAGATGCCGGTATTCCTTTTCCTGCCGCCAGTCGGATTTCACGCCGCTTGATTGGGTCCGCCAGGGTTCCACGCCGGACGGTCGTCCTTCGCTGTTCTCATAATAGATGACCGGCTTGACGCCCACCTGAAGTGCCGTGTTCCGTTTGATGCCGATACCGTAAGGTTCGAAAGACATCCGGCGGTATCTTTGACGCCAGCGGATTAAGGGAAGAAGTTGCCGCGGGGTCAGTGCGGAGAAGCAGACGCATGGTTTATTATCCGGCATGTGACCGGTTGAAGCGATGATCTTCTTTCGTCTGACTATATTAATGAGGGTGTCAAACCCGCTTCGGGGGAAGCTCTGAGAGCGTATGATATCCCGGTAGTAGTCTGTCGCCCGCTCGGTCGGCCAGGGTCCGTTGGCGGCTCGGGTCCAGTGGATAATGTAATCCTCATCGAAAGAAAGCGCCTGGTCGGTCAATTCCCCTTCATTAATAGTATAACCGAGTGATTCCTCCCGTCTTCGGTATTTCACCCGCCAGCTGTTGATGATCGGTTTGCCGCTTTGTTCGGCGTTTTGTATTATCCCGGCCATAACGCCGTCTTTACGAATTGAAATCGGGATGATCACATCCGAGTTCAGCCCGATCAAGCGGTCCCGCTCCCGCATGAATTTAGCTTTGTCATATTCTTCATCGGGATCAGGAATGAGGGGACGGAATGTCGTGACGGATACATCAAGACCGAACTGTTCAACCGTATCGCGCCGGATTCGATAGTAATCGTCTTCGGAAGATGCCGGAATCAAAAGCTCCATGGGTAGTTTTTCATGTGAGGCCAGAGCCGTTATCAGGTCCCAGGTTTGCATACCCGCTGAGCTACGCAGGATCATCGAGTTTGCCTTGACCCACATTACGGCGTTACGAGTCCCGCGCACCCATTCATCCCGACCGCAGGGACGCATCGGCTGTTGTGACAGAAGAATGGCGGCGGTTCGCTGAATCTGCATCATTGACCCTGATCGTTTGGTGACGGCTGATTATAAAACAGGTCAGCAGACGAGGCAAGGATGATATTGTTGTTGCCTGCACCTGACGATTTGGATTCATTTCTCATCATGAGAGTAAAGCTGACAGTTTTTTGTTTTATTGTGTTGTTGTTTAGTGTCGGCGGTCTGAAGGCGGCCACGTTGACCGTCGTTCGAGGCGACAATCTCCAGTCGGTGATCGACTACGCTTCCGATGGCGACACGCTTGTTCTGGGAGCGAAAACGTTCGAGGCCCGCCCGTCGGATTTCGAGGATCCGCTCTGCGGCAACTGCCCCGATCCTCATACTCCGGTAGAGGCCACTACCGGGTTTGTGATCAAAGGAAAATCGCTGATTATTATCGGGGAGGATAGACATCGCACCCGCCTGATGACCAACGCCGGTTACGGCATCTATATCGAAGACTCCCCGGTGACCAGTCTGATCAACCTGACTGTCAGCGGCGGACGACGTGATCCCGACGGTAACGCCACCGACGCGGCGATAGTCGTGCGGCGCTCTAACGTGTTTCTTGAAAACCTGGAAATCATCGACAACGACCATCGCATCGATTCCGTAGTGGTAGGCATCGGCGGGGTTTTCGGACGAGAGGGAGCGAACCTGACCATCACCAACTGCAATCTTGTCAACAACGGCTGGGACGGTGTCGCCCTTTACCGCGGAGCCTGCGCAACCGTGATGGACTGCCTGATCAAGGGCGGGCGCGGGGCCGGGATCGGCGTGACATGGGACGCCACTTGTGTGGCTTACCGCAACGAGGTCACCGGCTACTGGAAAGGGATCGGAGCGTTCGGGACCTCCTGGGTTATTGCCCGCAACAATCTGGTGCATGATAATCTCGGCTGGGGAATTATCGCCACCGGGCAGGCATTCATGGATATCACCAACAATGTCGTGCATTACAACGGCAATTGCGGAGTGGCCCCGTGGTCGACGGAGAGCCGGGGGCGGATCGTTAACAATATCATTACCGAGAACGGCTGGCGGGATCAATGGGTCTGTCCATGTGTCGGGGTGTGGAACTACGGCGACTGGGCCAAATGGCAGTTCTCCAACAATATCGTCTTCAATAACAAAGAAGGAGAATACCGGGATATCTGGGACCAGACCGACATCAACGGCAATCTCAATATCGATCCGCTTTTCATCGGCCCGGGTGATTTTCATGTTCAGGACAGCTCACCGGCTGTCCATGGCGGGGATTCCACTATCTATAACATCGATGGTTCCCGTTCCCATATCGGACTTTACGGCGGCCCGCAGGCAAGTACCTGAGCGCTTGATGTCTCCGGGACCGCTTGATATAAAGCATTAATCATTAATAGATGTGATTTATAAACCGACCTAATTAACTAAACGAGACTATAAACAGTAAATCGTGAGGTGATCGTAATGAAAAAGCTGATCATTCTGTCGCTTGCCGTTTTTATGGCCTTCGCGGCCGCATTCATGTTCGGCTGCGAAGAGGATTCGAAAGTGACCGGCAACAACCAGTCGACCCTGAATGAGGAAGATTCATCCTTCGTTCAACAGATGCTGACCGAGGACATTTTGTCTACGCCGATGAGCGGTATCACTTTGTCGTGGAAGTTGATGGATTCCATTCCGGGCGCGGCCGCTCCGAAGTTCTCCGAAACTTCGCTGGCTCTTGGCGCCGATGATGAGGTGATTGTGATTGACAGCGCAGGTTACGTGGGGTACAGCGAAGGCTGGCATATTTTCAACTTTTACGCCAAAGCGACCGAACATTATTTCGAAGGTCAGACGGAGTATTTCGACACCGTCTTAGTCAACGGATGGGATTCGATCAAGATTATCTCGGGTGGACTGCCGGTGCAGTATCCCACCGATCAAACAGTGATTGAATATCTTTATGAACGCGCTCATGTAAACTGGGAACTGAACCGTGACAGCATTTACGGTATGACCCACCAGGATATAGGCATGGGACTGGAGTACGTGGGAGCCGACACCATTCTTACCGTAAACGGCGACACGCAGGATACGCTTCACTCTGGAGAAAACCGGGAGTGGAATGCCTGTGACGTATCTGTTAGTCAGAATCTGACAGTAACCGATGTCGTATTCAGCACAAACAGCAACACCGGTTGCCCGGAGTCCGGGACTATCACATCAACCAGCACCATTGCCGCCACATGCACCGGCATGGGGTCCAATGCCGATGCTACGCTTAATATCAACAGCAGCTGGACCGTGACCGCGACCGTCAACGAAGGCCAGGGAACGGTCACGTTTACTTTTACCAGCGGCGCCGTTTCCTGGACGGCAACCGAACCATGCTCAGACGGGGGAACGATGGCCGCCTCCGGCTGGACCAGGAAATAGACGGCTGTTTTTATATAGCGAACCGGCCGCGGCTATAAGCCTGCGGCCGGTTTTTTGCCTGCTTTGTCAAAGAGCCGTTAAAGCCTTGTGATAACTTCAGTAATAATAACGGAACAGGCCGAACTTTTGCCGTCTGTGCCCGTTCCGAAACCGGCACGATCTTCTTAACTCATATACGGGCAAGGAATTCACGAAAATTCCGATACAAATTGTAAGGGGTGAAACGGTTTATACCGCTTGTCGAAGCGGGTGAAACCGCCCGTTATGTTATATGTAATTTTGGATCAAAACCTCTTGCCGAAAAAGGAGCATTTGCGAAACAGAAAAAGTACTGAAAAACTTGCCTTTTTGCCCTTGACATATCGAGCGACTGTGCCTATATTAGGCCTCGGACGATGGACGACATGCACAGAATGACTCCTTAGGGGTCCAATCTCTTTCCGAGTAATAGCTGTTCAAGTACTTCAAAGAATGTACTGAAACTTTTTTCAGTACGTGGTATACAAGCAGACTTACTTAACGGAATTAACTGCTTCGAAGAATGTCAAAATCAAGAAGGCGAGTCACTCTTGAACGGGTGTGTTCAGTACCGGTGGCTCCGGCAACGCTGTTTACGGGAGTGCTCCTATTGAACCTTGGTTAAGGGTTTAGCAGACGTAGGTAGACCGAATCTCGATTAGGAGGATTGAATGACTCTCGGAAGGACCTTTACCGGAATCTTCAGTGTGACGCTCAAAGTTGTGGTTATGGTGGTTCTGATAACCGCCGGGACGGTTTACGGCCAGTTGCCCGACCTCATTGTGCAGGTTGGTGACACTACCGCCGTATCCGGAGCCCAGAATACGGTGATATCAGTGTACCTGTCCAATTACCATGACACGGTTGCCGGTTTCAATATCTGGTTGCAACTGGACCGACCGGATATTCTCATTTTCCAGACTAATGTTGACACCACGATCGACACTACTCGCTGGCTCTGTCTCGGGTATGATCCGGTCGTTGTCGACTCCTGTGTTGACTCTATTCACGTCACCGGTGATTCCATCTACTGGCGTTGTGATGTCTGGCAGGGGTCGGTTTGTACCGATTCCACCATGGTGCCGGCCGACTCGACTCACGATTGGGCGCATCCGGCCGAGTGGGACTGGTTTCATGTCGATACCAACGAAGCTCTGGTCGGCAGTTTCGATGTCTCCGGGACTCTGATCGAAAACTGGGAATGGGTTGACGCCCGATCGCTTTCCGGTTACGGCTATGATCTTAATGTCGCCGGTATCGCCGAATTGCCGGAACCTCCTACAACTCCCGGAATTGCCCCGCAGCAGGGCGGTTTGCTGATCAAGCTTCTGGCCGATGTCCTTGATATCCCCGATACTTTGTCCGATCGCTCCGTAAACATGATGATCCAGTCGAATTTCCTCGCTCACTTCAACTTTGCGCGGCCGGACGGCTCCTCGATCGGGATTCTTCAGGCGGAAGTGCCCGACACCAACTACTGGCTCTGCGAACTGTGGGCCGGTAATACCTGTCTGACCTGGAAACGGGTATCGACACCGCCTGCCGACTCGATGGAGATAGGCGTGGATACCGTCTCGTATATTGACACGGCCAATGTCTGGCTGGTTAACGGATCTTTAAGTATCGAACCGCCTCCGGAAGGCCGCTGTTGCTATGGCGACCCGGACCCGGTTGCATGTGCCTTGAACATCCAGTGGGCCTGTGACACTTTGCCAAACAGCAAGTGGACCGTAGGTTCCGATTGCACCGCACCCGACCCCTGTCCTCTTGGTATTTGCGGTGATGTAAACAATTCCGGCGACTGGCCGCCTGATATTTCTGATATGGTTTATATGGTTGATTATATGTTTGTCGGCGGCCCCCCGCCCGATCCGTTCTGGCTGGCCGATATGGCAGATTGTAACGGGGATATAGATATTTCGGACCTGGTCTATCTGGTTGATTTCATGTTCCTGGGCGGTCCGGAACCGTGCGCAACATGTCCGTAGTTTGACTTGATGAAAAAAAGAAAACAGATACAAGAAACAGGCCGCTCCCGCTCTCGGGCGGGACGGTCATAACCCTTAACCTATTAAAGTAAAGATGAGAAAGGAGGACTCTTAAAAGAGGTACTATTTTATGACACACGCTCAAATGAAAGGACGTTATCAGATTCTATCCCAGGTCGCTAATGACGGTTTCAGGACTAGGTGGCTCTCGTCCGCTGACTGTTTCGTGGTGACGCGAGGGGGGAGTTTGAATCCGATAAACGTACAACTCATGTTATTTGCTAACGAAGTAATTAGGAGAACAAAATGAAACGCATTTCCTTGATGCTTGCATTGTTCTTGACCCTTTCATTTGGCATGGCCTTCGCTCAACCCCCTGCTGGTGATATTTATCTCAGCAGTGTAACAGGTCTCGGACCTAACGGAGGTCTTCCGGCCAATACCGGTACTGTTGTTGAATTCGTGTTCAACTACACGAATAATGATGCTGTCAATAAGGTCAAAGGTATGACCAACGGTTTCGTTATCTATAATAATACCGGTCTTACCTGGGTTGGCACTTACGCTACCGATCCGACTTTCCCGTCGGGCAACTTTGACCTCATTTGGGCAGAGAACCCGTTCGACTGGGATGGTACCGGAGCCGACACGATCGGTTTTGGTGGTTCCGTTATCACCGGTCCCGGTCTGCCGCCGTCCTTTGACGGTCCGGTTGTAAACCTCAGCATCGATGCTACCGGCGCTCCTTATGGTGAAGAGATCTGTATCGACTCTGCTTTCTACCGGCCGTCAGGCGCCTGGATGTGGGCGTTCGGCGCCCCGGGTTCCACTCCCCCGAACTGGGCTGGTCCGTACTGCTACCTGACCGAGGAAATCCTGAACCAGTGTCCGGAATTCACTACTGCCCCGACCAGTTACACCGGTGATCACTGTAACACCGTTGTATTGCAGTACGCTGCTACAGATCCGGAAGGCGATCCGATCAGCTTCGCCGTTGTTGCTGGTGTTGGTTCGATCGACGGCAGTGGCACTTACTCTTACGCTCCGACGCTGGCTGATGTCGGCGCTTCCGTAACTGCCACAATCGAAGTCAACGACGGTCTGCACAACCCGGGCGACTGCCCGCAGGTTGTTCTGAACATGAACTTCACCAACGAAGCTCCGGTCATCGCCTGTGGCGGCACCATTCCGGTTGGAATGGGCAACACTGCCTGTGCCGATTTCACGGTTGATGATGTTGACTGCGATCCTGCCTCCGTCTCGATTCTGAGCGTTACCCCGGCTCCGGTCGGCAACGTTACCCTGGTCGGCGGACAGGTCTGCTTTGAGACTGTCGGCGCGGCTGCTCCGGCCGGTGACGGCGGCGTGCTCTACACGGTGACTCTCGAAGCCACCGACGGCAACGCTTCCAGCACCTGCTCGGTTGAGTTCGACGTTCTGACGACTGAGCCTTACGAGGTCCAGATCGAGAAGACCCACAATACTCTTCAGGGTATGCACGAGATCGTTGACGTGACTCTGAACAAGGGTTCCGAAGACATGGGCGGTTTTGATTTCATGATCGCTTATGACGCTTCCGCCCTGCAGTTCCAGACCGCTATCCCCGGTGCTCCGTTCACCGATTGCGGCTGGGAATACTTCAACTATCGCTTTGGCCCGAACGGCAACTGCGGTAACGCCTGCCCCAGCGGCATGCTTGAAGTAGTCGGTATTGCCGAGACCAACAATGGTCCCAACCATCCGACCTGCCTGACCCCGAGCCCGCTTCCGGCCGTACTGTTCTCGCTCGACTTCCTGGTCAGCAATGACCGTACTCTCGAGTGCCAGTACGCTCCGATCCGTTTCTACTGGACCAACTGTACCGACAACAGCATCGCCTACCATCCGGCTGACGATCCGCTGGCTTCGATTCAGGGTGTGTCCCGTTACGTCATCGACTTTGACATGATCGGTCATATCGAAGACGCTACCACCGGTTTCCCGACCTACACCGGTGTCCAGGAAGAATGTCTGGTCGGCGGCGGCCAGGGCAAACCGGCCCCGATTCAGTTCGTTGACTTCCTCAACGGCGGAATCGACATCGTCTGCGCCGACTCGATCGACGCCCGCGGCGACATTAACCTCAACGGCAACTCCAACGAAATTGCTGACGCCGTACTGTTCAGCAACTACTTCGTCAAGGGTCTGGCCGTATTTAATGTCAACATGCAGGGCCAGATCGCTGCTACCGACGTTAACGCTGATGGTCTGACCCTCAGTGTTGCC
>JAJRTA010000193.1 GCA_024278515.1 Candidatus Zixiibacteriota bacterium | reverse complement strand
TGGAATCGGAGCTGTTCGGACATACCGCCGGTGCTTTTACCGGAGCGCGAACGGCCCGCAAGGGATGTTTTCGTGAGGCGAACGGCGGGTCGATCTTTCTTGATGAAATAAGCGAGATGCCGCTCGCCGCACAGGCCAAGATACTTCGCGTGGTCGAGACACGGACGGTCGTACCGGTCGGTTCGGACAAACCGCATTCGATAGAGTGCAATATCATTGCAGCCTCGAACCGAAATCTTGAAAAGATGGTTGATGAAGGTAAGTTCCGTCAGGACTTGCTTTATCGCCTGAACGTAGTGCAGTTTCAGATTCCGCCCTTGAGAGATCGTACTGAAGACATCCCTCTTCTGGCGGATCATTTTCTCAAACGGTTCGCCGCCGAGCAGAAAATTGTCCCCGGAACGATTGACGAAGATGCTTTAGAATTATTGAAGAACTACAGATTCCCCGGCAATACCCGTGAGCTGAAAAATCTGATGGAACGTGTCAATATATACTGCGAAGGCAGGGTAATCAGGGCCGCCGACCTCAAGCCGTTGATGCCTCGTACTCACACCGGTTCGGATATGTTACTCAAAAACGCAATGGCCGAGTTTGAACGTGAGCTTATCCGAACAGCCATCACTCGAAACTACGGCAACATCGCCAACGCCGCCCGCGAGCTGGGGATCGAACGGTCTCATTTATATAAGAAAATGAAGAAGTATTCCCTGAAATAACACAGCCTGCGAAAAAAATGCCGAAGGGGGGACTCGAACCCCCACTCCCGTAAAGAGAACTGCGCCCTGAACGCAGCGCGTCTACCAATTTCACCACTTCGGCATCGGCGGCGTAAAGATAATCTTTTTGAAAGTGCAGGCAAGCGTAAATTTTGTTTCAGCTTATTGTATATCAGTTTCGGGATTACTGAATATTGTTGATCAATTATTCCCCTCTGCTATATTTGATCAGATTTATGATGGAATCAACAAATCCAGATCATAATACCGAAACGACACAAGCGGCATGAGTAGTATCAGCCGACATAAACCCTTAATAGATTCTCATTATTGTACAAATAGTAAGCAGAAAATGTTACGGGGCCTATGGAAAAACTCTACTCTGCGCAATTTGCTTCTTCTTGGATTTTTCCTCAGGCTGTTTTTTTTGTACGAAGCTGTTCACCAGGTCGGCCTTGAAGATGTAGCGTTGATTTCTTCCGATTCCAGATGGTACGTTAATTCCGCTGAATCGATAATCAACTCTGATATATCTTTTGAAAAGGGGCTTTTCACTTTCGGCCCCGGCTATGCGATGTTCATAGCCATCGGACTTTTGATCTGGGGAAAGACATACTTACTTTTCATTCTCAGCAATGTGCTGTTATCGACCCTCTCGATAGCCCTGGTTTATCTGTTTGCGATATGGTTAACAGGTAACCGTTCTGTCGCTCTGCTTGCAGGATTGTTGAACACGATATCGTACACATCCATCACTCTGAGTCTGCCAATCTTGTCGGACACTCTGTTCTTTTCCCTGTTTGGAACAGGTTTGCTGTTTTTGATCAGATCATTAGATACGCTTAGCTACCGTGACTCGATCCTGACGGGTGCAGTTGTGGGAATTAGTGCTTTATGTCGGGCGATAGGACAAGGCTGGCCTTTTATGATCATTCTTATCTATGGAAGTTTCGTCTGGACATCCCGTAAAAAATCACAGCTATCACAAGACCCCGGACAAAGATGGAGACCCATGCGTTGTCTTGTAATAACACTGATAGTGAGTCTGATACCAATCGGTATATGGACTGTTCGCAACTACTCGAAACACGACGCATTTACCCTCTCTCTTTCAGGAGTACAAGGATTTGCCAAAACGGTGGCGCTGGCTGTAACCGATGGTAATAGTACACAATACCGTGAAATCATCTCCGACTGGATAGTATTTTACAGGGAAAAAACTGGAAAGGAATCGCTCACTTCAGGAGAACAGTACGCCGCCTTGAAAACAGGAGCATTGGACACATTTAATAAGAATCGAATCCAGGTGTTGAGTTTTTGGGCAAAGCAAATTCTCAACAACGTTACAGATATCAGCTATTTTCACCGGTCGTTAGTACCGGAATTCAATTCTGTTACTATAAAAACTGAGGAATGGATAAAAAAATACAGATTCAACTATATCAGTTTGGTTCTTTGCCTTGCCGGTTTGGCAATTCTCCTGGCGCAGAGGCAATACTTCATTACAACCTTTACTTTTACTATCTGTGCCTATTTTGCATTATTAGGTGCTCTGACCCCTTTTCAAGGTTCGCGGGTGTACTATCCGTCTCAGTACGCATCGGCACTATTGGCCGCAACTACCTTGTTGTGGCTATTTAATAACGCCAGACATTACTGGAAGAAACTCCATATCCGGTTCAGACGATGAGATGAATAAATACCCTGTCATCCATGCCGGTATTTTATGATCTACTTATGATCCAGAAACCATTCGACAGTAAGGCGCAGGCCTTCATCAAGACCGATTTGCGGCTGCCAGCGTAAACGGGTGCGGATAAGCTCGATGCTCAACACGCGACGGCGGATGTTGTCGATATCGCGGCGGTCGATATGTACCGGGGCGATATCCTTTCCCAGAAGACGGGCCAGGGTGGTGGCCACGTCAAGGATACGCGATTCGATACCGGTACCCAGGTTGAATACCATCCCCTCCGAACGCGGCGACAGCATCGCCACCAGGGTAGCATCAACAGCATCATCGACATAAGTGAAATCACGGGTCTGCTGACCATCACCATGTATCTGGGGCGGCTGATTGTTGTCCAGAGCCTCGATAAACTTCGACACCACGCCACAGTATGGATTCTGCGGATCCTGTTTGGGACCGTAAACATTGGAATAGCGCACGGCCGTAACCGGAACCTCGTAAGATTCATAAAAGGCTCGGCAATAGTTCTCACCGGCCAGCTTGGAGACCGAGTAGGGTGAAAAAGTGGTTGGAAGTTCTTCCTCTATAATCGGGATATAGCGCGGGTTGCCATAAACCGAAGCGGACGACGTATACACGATTCGCTCTATGCCATGTTCACGGGCGGCCAGAAGGACGTTGAGAGTGCCGCCGATATTCACCTCGTAATCTGAGCGCGGATTTTTTGTCGAAATGATGATATTCCGCGCCGCCAGATGGGCAATGTAGTCGACCTCTTTGACCAGCTTCGAAACCAGCGCATGATCGGTTACGGAACCCTCGACAAAACGGTAGTCGGTCCCCTTGTCGATATTATTCAGCGACCCGGTGAACAGATCGTCAAGCACGGTAACCTCGGCTCCTTCGCGGACCGCCCGCTCGACTAAGTTGGCGCCGACAAAGCCGGCTCCTCCGGTTACAAGTATCTTTTTACGCGCCAGGTTAAGATCGGTCATGTTATCTCCTTATTCCCATTCTCAGCATTATCAGAGGTCGGGCCAGCCGCCACCAGTCACGGAAGGGACGCATCTTGGTATACTGCTTCGCTTCGCCGTGATAATATATCGTAATCGGCACCTCGACAACCCTGATCTTCCTGTTTCGAATCGACTTGTACAACAGATAAGGCTCAAGCTCGTATGTGTTCAGCCATTCCTGATTCAGGTTGAAGGTGCTGTCGTCAAAGATATTCAGAAAAAACGCCCGGAATCCGTTGGTGCCGTCGGTAATCCGTTTGAATACCAGCACAGAGAAGAACAGCGAATACAACCGCGTGGTTATTTCACGAAACAGCGGGCCGTTGACCGTCCCTCCGCCTTTCAGGCGGCGCGACCCCTGGACAAAATCAGCCGTCCCGTTTCTGAGCGGGCCGAGCACGGCGGGCAGTTCTTTCGGTTCGTGCTGATCATCTCCGGACATTATCACGGCGACATCGAATCCGTTGGCCCGGCCGTATTCAATCCCGCTGCGAATCCCGGCCCCTACTCCCATGTTGACTTCGTGCCGAATGACATGGGCGCCGGCTTCGGTTGCTTCTTTGTTGGTATTGTCAGAGGAACAATCATCGGCCACCACGATCCGATCGACCTCTCCGGTGGCCAGCACTTTTTTCACGACTCGGCCGATTTTCCCTTCTTCGTTATAGGCAGGCAGTATGCAGAGAGTTTTCAATCGCTTGTTCAAATCTTAGCTCTTCTTCTGGAGTCAAAACGTTCAGCCAGGGCACGAAGATACAAAAAACCGCCCCTGCCGGCAAGCCGGGGCGGTTCGTGAGATCAATGACATATTTGTCAGTTGAGATACGCTCGAAGCGAACGACTGCGCGAGGCATGACGGAGACGGCGGATAGCCTTCTCTTTTATCTGCCGCACCCGTTCGCGGGTGAGCGAAAAACGGGCGCCGATTTCTTCGAGCGTCAACGCCTTTTCATGGTTGAGCCCGAAATACAGATTGATCACTTCCGCCTCACGCGGAGTGAGCGAATCCAGAGCTTTCTCAATCTCAACCTTCAAAGACTGGCTCAGAAGCGACTCGTCCGGCGACGGCTGAAGTTCATCCTCCAGTACGTCGATCAGCGAGTTGTCTTCGGATGTCGAAAACGGCGCATCCAGAGACAGGTGGGAGTTGGAAATCTTGAGGGTGTCGGCCACCTCATTTTCCGACAGCTCCAGTTCTTTGGCGATCTCTTCGGCCGATGGGAGCCGCCCCAACCCCTGTTCCAGTCGACTGGAGATCTTGCCTATCTTGTGCAGGGTTCCCACCCTGTTGAGCGGGAGCCTGACGATGCGACTCTGCTCGGCCAGCGCCTGCAGAATAGCCTGTCTGATCCACCAGACAGCATAGCTGATGAATTTGAATCCGCGGGTCTCGTCAAACCGTTTGGCCGCTTTGATAAGGCCGATGTTGCCTTCGTTAATTAAATCGGCCAGGGACAGACCCTGATTCTGATACTGTTTCGCCACCGAGACTACGAAGCGCAGGTTGGCCTTGGTCAGTGCTTCCAGGGCACGCATATCGCCCTGCTTAATCTTTCTGGCCAGCCGCACCTCCTCTTTGGCATTGATCAAAGGAGTTTCCCCGATTTCGCGGAGATAGAGGTCCAACGACCGGTCTTCATCGCGATACTTAAGGGATTGTTTAGCCACTGTTGTTGACTATCTCCTTCCTATGGGTTTCGTCGGCGTCCGGCTACCGTCCACCCGGGCGGGCCGCTGCCGACAGTTCATGTTTATTTCACGGCCTGATGACTTTACGAGCCATCGTGCCGTCAGGTTCCAGAACTATGACCGGGACACCGTTCGACGAGCGATCCCCGGTATTCAAAACATTCTCCACATCTTCAAGCGACTTCACAGTAACATCATCAATAGACAGAATAATTGTGCCACGGGTAATCGACGCATAATCGGCCGCTGAACCGGGCTGAACCCGTCTGACATATACTCCGTCGACTTCACGCATATTCATAGCGCGGGCAATCTCCGGCGTGAAATTGACCAGTTCCATGCCCATATACTGTTCCGATGCAAAATCATCAGTCGTCCGTGACCGTACGGGCCGGGTCTGCGAAGCGGCGTCACGATCTCCTATAATCGTCTCCAGGGTCAACTGGTTCCCGCCACGGACCAGGTCTATCAGGATCGGTTGCCCTTCACGAGTAGTTGAGACCAGTACCGAGAACTGCCCGGAGTTCTCGACCCGATGATTGTTGAAGCCGACTATGATGTCTCCTTCTTCCAGTCCGGCCGCCTCCGCCGGGGAATCGGCCACCACCGAGTCAACCGTAATCCCTTTTACCTGTTCCAGACCCTGACGTTCCGCCTCCCGCTGCGAAACCTCATGATACCATATGCCCAGCCAGCCGCGTGAGGCTCGCCCGGTTTCGATCAGGTCGGGGACAATGGCCCGGGCCAGATTGACCGGAATGGCGAAGCCGATTCCGACCGATGCGCCGGTCGGGCTGGAAATAGCCGAATTCACACCGATACATTCACCACGCAGGTTCAAAAGCGGA
>JAJRTA010000192.1 GCA_024278515.1 Candidatus Zixiibacteriota bacterium | reverse complement strand
GACCTCGGAATCGACAGCACCAAGGATGCCGGTATTTTCAAAAACGCAGGTTACAGCGCTTTGAGTATCGCTGACAGGGATACTGAAGAAGAAGAAAGCCTCGAGGAAGAGGATGATATCGCCATGTCCGATGAAATTGATCCTAATGTAAACTACCTTGAGCTTGGGCTGGGATACCTTGAAGATTACCTTACTTTTAAGCCCGATGATGTCAAGACGGTGCAATTGGTAGCCTATTCGTACCTTAACAAACTTTCCGATTGTGACAAGGGTGTTCAGTATTATGAGCGTGTTCTGGAGCTGGATCCCGATAATTGTGATGCCAAAAAATCGCTAGGTTATGCGTATTTTGGAGGTGTCTGCACCAAGAATTATACCAAAGCGTTGTCTTACCTGCTTGACGCCCAAAGGTGTGTCGCCGCCTCCGACGGCGCTTGCGCGGATGTTAGTTTGTTGACGTACATTGCCCAATGTTACCATCTCAGAGCGGTTGAGAAGTCCAACAACAAGTCGGGAGCCGGTGATGACTTCAAAAAGGCCAATCAATGGTACACAAAATGTCTCAACTGCGAACCGGGAAACCAGGAATGTAAGAAAGGACGCGATGATACGAGTTTCGAGTTCTGATCTCGTAAGCGTAGTTCAAACAGGAGTCTGAATGACTGAAGACAAAAAAGAGACGCCTCCGTCGACCGGAAGAATAACCGAGGACGAAAGATTTAAGTACGTCGGCTTCGATGTTTTCCCCGGACGCATCAAGGATATGTTCAAGTCTCAGGCCGAGCGGGACAAGCTGGTCGAGAAGGTTCGGCAGAAACGAGAAAACAAAGGTGACCTGATTGCGTTACGCGAGGAATGTACACTTCTGGAAGAACGTGTCTCGTTGACCGACCGGGTATTTCTGATGATTGCCTGCGTGGCCATGGTTGCGGCCCTGTTTCTGCCGTGGTACGCCGCCTATAATGAGGTTGTAGAGGAGAACCAGGTGGAAGTGGCCGCCGAGCCGGGTGACAGCTTAGCGGCCATGGGTGACAGCCTGATGGCCGATACATCCGCATTGACGGCCGCGACTGATGAAACAGGCGGGACCACTACTGAAGAAACGACCGAGGGAGAAGGTTTCTCCGAAGGTCCCAGGGAAGAGGTACTCCATGGTTATGTGGCCCGTAAGAAGATCACGAGGAATTATGTGCGGATGAGCGGTATCGGTTCTCTGGCCGCTATCGGTTCGGTCGGGGGATATGTCTTCTCGTCCGGTTTCGTGGTGATGTTGACCGGCGTGATTCTGCTGATCATGACTTTGGCGAGTGTAGCCCTGCCTGCTTACACTATGTACGGTCTGTTCGGTCTGAAAGGCAATCCGGATGAACAGGCCCTGAAACTGAAGTCGATTCTGAAGCTGAACTGGTTGCCGCTGATCTGTTTCACGATCGCCCTTTTCGCGTCGTTTGTGGGCGGCAGCTATGGTTTTGATGCGGCTTCGATGTATCATAGTCTGGGGGACAGCTATGGTCCGGGTGCTTTTTTAGGGAGTCTTTCCTGGGGGGTATTTGTGTCCCTGGCCGCCTCGATCATGCTGGCGGTCAAAGGTATTGAAATATAAGTTGTTGTTTTTATTGAGAGGATGAAACGAAGTGGTTAAACAGACAATTTTCGTGACCCTGAATGCAATTGTTGCATTCGGAATCGGTTTCGGCCTGTGGTATGGAGTTTTCAGAACATCGGAGAATCCGATTGTCCATTCGATTTACCAGGGTGGCCCCCTGGTTGTTCTGTTGATTATGATCCTTGTTATGCTTTTGGTTTTTGTGGTGGAACGCTATTTTTCACTTTACGGCGTAGCCAAGGGCAAAAGCTCGGTGCAGGTGTTTTTCAAGAGCCTTGTTCAGATGATTCAGAAGGACGACTTCGACGGCGCCATGGCTGCCTGTGACAAGCAGCGCGGCACCACGGCCAATGTCCTGAGAGCCGGTATCGACCGTTACCGCGAAGTCAGAGCCCAGGAAGGCCTGGATGGTGAAAAGAGACTCCAGCTTACTCAGGCGGCCATCGAGGAAGCCAACGCTCTTGAAGGTCCCCTGCTTGAGCGTAACCTGATCGCCCTTTCGACTATCGCCTCGATCGCCACCATGGTCGGTCTTCTGGGTACGACGATCGGTATGATCCGCGCCTTCGCCGCCACCGGTAATGTTGAAGGCGGCGTTATCGACGCCCAGGCTCTGGCGGTCGGTATTTCCGAAGCGCTGGTCAATACCGCCGGTGGTCTGGTCTCCGGTATTCTGGGTATCTTTTTCTACAACTTCTTCGTGAACAAGGTTGATGCTTTCAACTACACCACCGACGAAGCCACCTTTGAGATTATGCAGATACTCAAAGATAAGGAAGGAATCTAATCAATGGCCGGTAAGAAGAGACGCGTTTCCATCAGGATCGATATGACTCCTATGGTAGATATCGCCTTCTTGCTCTTGATCTTCTACATGGCGACCACGCAATTCAAACCGCCGGAAGCCCGGGCGGTCGATCTGCCTGAGTCGCACTCGATGATCGAGTTACCGGACAAAGACGTCATCAATATTACCGTTACCAAATACGATTCGATATATGTTGACTATATCAGCAATGTCGAAGTTGAAATCGACGGTAAGATGATGAAGGTTCCGGCTCGGACGGTTCGCCCCGCTGATATAACTACTGTATCACACGAGGTCAACCGGGCGCGAGCGGTAAATATCAGGGCCCTGATTGTTATCAAAGGTGATGGGGGGGCGTCGTTCGGTGTTATGCAGGACGTGATGAAATCAATGCAGGAAAACGGACTGGAACGCTTCCTGATTATTACTGATCTGGAGTCATCCGCAGGTGAAGAATCCTGAACGGAATGACCGGTTCAGTCGTTTAATATATAGAAGGTTTATAGACCGAAGGAGAGTGATTATATATGGGCGGTGAAGTAGCAGAACGGCAACCAAAAGGTCAGAAAAAAGGTCTCAGGCGACCCAAACGGAGAATCGCCATCCGTATAGATATGACGCCGATGGTCGATATCGCCTTTCTCCTGTTGATCTTTTACATGGTTACGACCGTGTTTGCCATGCCGCAGGCGATGGAGATCAACCTGCCGCCGAAAGATCAGGAAGACCAGGAAATTGAAGTCAAAGAGTCCAACCTGCTTACCCTCCGGGTTGATGATCTTGGTTTCTACTGGTGGAATCTGCGCCGGGCGGCCCCGGATAACCTGCCCCAGTTGCTCCCGTCGGCCGAGAATAAGCCGGACACGGTTTTATACGCTTTCAACAGTGACAGTCTTCAGGGACTTCTGGTCGCCCAGAACCGGGCCAACAACAAGCTGAATACTCTTATATTGATCCATCGTAAGGCCACTTATGCCGATATGGTCAATATCCTTGACGAGATCGACCTGATCGAACGCTCGTGGAACGCCTATACCGCCGAGCAACTCGGCGTAAAAAAAGTGGAAGATATTCCGAAGGATAAAAAATTCTCGTATCGCTATGCCATAGGCGAATGGGAAGAACGAGACTCCAAGATCATCGCTGCGGCTCGCGCCGCGGCCGGTGTGGCAATCCCGGGAGGTGAGTAGAAATGGCTGCATGTTCTCTATGGTCTCCCTACGGAGCTTATGAACTCAAGGCGAAATACCAGCGTAATTTCCTTTACGGCACCGGCCTCACACTCGGTTTGGTGGTGTTGATACTGTTAATCTCGTGGATCGCGTCTATGGAAGATGACATTGAAGCTGACGCTACGGCGGCGGTGGTAATCAAAACCGTGGCCGAACTGGGACCGCCTCCGAGTATTGCCCGCAAACCTCCCCAGGTTAAGGTGGAAGCGCCCAAGACGGTGGCTCCCAAGGTCGGTATTCCCAAACCGGTGGCCGACGACGAAGTGATGGATGAAGACGTGGTGCTGGCCACTCGTGACGAGCTGGCTGAAATTGTCGCGCCGGATATTGCGTCAGTAGCCGGGGAAGGCGGTATCGAGATTGATATCTCCGATGATGATTACCTGCCGGCTCCTGATGAGTTCGTGCCGGTGGAGATCTACCCCGAGATGATTTATCAGGCTCCGCTGGAATACCCGCGTCTGGCCAAACAGGCCGGCATTACCGGGGTTGTCTGGGTGCAGGCGCTGGTTGACAAGGACGGCAATGTCCGTGACGCCCGTATAGGGAAATCTTCCGGCACCGTTTCGCTGGATGAAGCGGCTCTCAAGCAGGCGAAGGACTGCAAATTCAAACCGGGTATCCAGAACGGCCGCCCCGTCAATTGCTGGGTTACCTATAAAGTCGATTTCGTCCTCGACGAATAAGACTGTGTTCATAAATTATCGGATCACAGGTATCTGCCTTGCACGGCAGATGCCTGCTGACCAGTCAGTATAAAGCATCAGCTCACATTGCCACTGCATTTATTATTTAGCATAAATTCGGATATTGTTACTCGGTTAGACTGAAGAATTACCGGGGAAAGGCGTTCGGACCGACTACTCTGTTGTGAGTCAAAGGAAGTACTACGGGCATTGACGCACGATCCTGATCCGGAAGCGGAATCGATGACCTCCATCGCACAGTATTACTTCGTTGTATTGGAGTGTATTGTACAAATGCTCAAAAGCGGATTTATCGTTGTAAATATTGTTTTTTTCAGGAAAGACAGAGCTTGAAAAAGCGGCTTTTTACTTGCTTTTGAATACAAACGTTGTTATAGTCCAGCCTTGTAAACGGACGCTTGTATGCTTTTGACGCTATTTTGTGCTCCCTCATGGACTTAAATGGATAGCAACGGCGCCCCGGAGGAGGATAACTACTTGAGAATAAAGTCACTAACGTGCCCTTTTTATTCTTGACAGCAAAAAACGCGACATTTATGTTACGACCCAATTTGGCAAAAAGTCTTTATTAGAAAAGGCTACTATGTAAGGATTTAGGCGGAAATGCCGATACTGGATTTCATAGGATGAAGACGAAAAGAAAGGATTCTTTTAGGCTTAACAAAGGAGGTTTTGTTGATGCAACAAACGGCTGGCCCCAGCCCGTAGTTAAAGCCCCCTTAAGCGATGTGAGGGCTAGGAGTTTTTAAGGAACAAAATTGGTTTTTCAAAACGTAAACAAAAAAATAATAACCGAATCTCAAAGGAGTAGATGGTAATGAAAAGAAACATGAAGTTTCTGTTGTTGCTTGCGATCTTTACAAGCAGCATCATGGCGGCGTACTTCATCAGCGGTTGCGGCGACGACTCAACCGTGATCGAAATACCGCCTCCGCTCAGCAATGATACCACGACCATCGTGGAAGAAGAGGACCGGGTCCTTGGTTCTATCCAGGGCGTGGTATCCAGTGCGTATGATAATTCTCTGTTGCAGGGGGTCACGGTAAAATACGTCAAGAATGACGAAGAATATACTACGACTACCGATGCCGACGGTTACTACCTGATCGATGATTCACTTTCATCAGGCTATTACACGCTGACCTTCTCCGTCAATGGGTACGCGGTTTATACGGCGACCGTATATATTCCGACCATCGCCCAGATTAAAGGGGATATCGATGATGATCCGGTCGGTGCGACTGAGTACATGGCAACAGCCGACATTTCGTTGTATCCGCTCAGTGCAACCGTCAGAGGTGTGGTTTATACCGCTCTCCCGGCGCCCGAGAATAAAGACCAGCATGATCAGATGTCTCTGGATGATCCCAACCTGGTTTCTCGTGCCGCCGGCGTTACGGTATTGCTCGAGTACGAGTATGATATACATCCTCATGTATACACTACTACGACCGATGCCAGCGGTGAATACGAATTCACCAATGTTCCCTTGTTCGTAGGTGATTTCGCTTATGAGAGTAGTGCCAAGGGCGTCGATGGCCCGGACAAGTCTCTGGCCTTTGGCGATGTTACCATTACCACCCTGCCGTTCAGCGGCGGCGGCGACTCGACCTACGAAGGTACTTCTCAAACAATCGAGATGGTGCCCCCGCCGGAAGCCACCGTGGTCCCGAGCATCTTTGCTCCGTTGTTCGGCAACAACAACCCGGTCTTCACCGACAAGCCGGTTGTGTTGACCTACAACTTCGAGCGGCCCGGCTTCATCGTCACTGACGATCTGCAGTTGGTCTTCTCGCGGCCTATGGATACTCTGTCTGCCAGTTTCAACCTGGAATGGTATGATAATCCCTATTGGGAAGATGTTCCCTTTGACTATACCTGGTCCGGCAGTGATGCTATCCTGACCGTGAACCCGGCCCTTGATCTTCTGGCCGGTCCGGAGCAGTATCGTTTCACTTTCTCGGGCAATGGAACTGACGGTTTGTCGCTTTACGGCGGCACCTGGCAGCGGTCGCTCTATACTCAGCAGGGAATTCGTTTCGTGTCGACCAACCTTGACGACTACGGCGATGCCGATAATCCGTTCAAGGATTTCCCGCTGGATGCCAATATCACCATCACTTTCAGTATGGATGTTGACCTGACCAACGACAACGGTTGGGTGACACTGATCGACGCCAGCAACAACCGTGAGGTCAACGCGACCATTTCGGCTTCCGGCGCCACGGTGACGGTGAACCCGACCGACAGTCTGAAATCGGATAATACTTATGAGCTGGATTTCAGGATTTACTCGAATCTTCGCGGCGACTACATCGATGATTATGAAATAAGAGGTGCGACTCTTTACTTCACCAGTGTCAATACCGAGACGAAGCCCGGCACTCCGGCCAACTTTGCTATTTACGAGGGCTCCAACTGGAAGGCCGACTTCAATACCACTATGATCAACTTCAAGTGGGATGCGGTCGCCAACGCCGACTACTACGAGATCTACGCCTCGGACAACATGAACAACACCGACGTTATTGTTGTCACCGGCGATATCGATCACGTGGACTACCTGACTTCTCAGCAGGGTTCGGTAGACTTTACCGATCCGGCCAACGCGGTGTTCGACCTGTACGCCGACGATACCCTGGATAACGGCGATCCCCTGATCACTCCGTTCTCCGGCGGAACCGTTATTTCCTTCCAGGTCCGCGCGGTCAACAGTTGGGGTCCCGGCGATTTCTCGACGCCTATTTCCGTAGCTGATGAAACCCCTCCGGACTTTACTGTCGTACAGGGTGATCCGGCCGACAACACTGCCGGGGCTACAGCGCTCGAGGTTGGTGTGGATGTCAACGGTGATTTGGGCTCTTTCAACGAGATGGAGTATGTGTCTTCCATCGCCTTCAGCTTTGTTGAAGCGGGCGGCGACCCGGCCTTTGTCCTCGGCCCCGGCGATGTCTCCTGGACCTGGGACCTGGATATGCGCGACGGCGCCGGTGTCATTACTGTTCCCGCCGGCAAGTGCGCTTCGATGGATCAGATGATCGTCTCCATTACCGATAATTCCGGCAACACCGGTTATGATACCATCAGTCTGCATCCGTACCTGGTCTTCACCGATCCGGTTGACACGACTACCAGTTTCGAAGCCCCGACCCCTGTGGTTGCCTGGTCTATTACTGATATGTTCAATACCTTCTCCGGCGGTTCCGGCACCCTCGACCTGTTCTGGTCCGATGATGGCGGCGCTACCTGGCTTGACAGCACTATTGGCTGGAAGAACTGGGATGATTCCAATACCACCTGGGTTGCTTTTGACACCGTTTATTCCAACAACTTCATGCTCGGACTGCGTGACAACGACGGCGGCTGGATCTGGCGGTCCGATGTCTTCCCGTACACCGGTATCGATGTGACCGGTCCGGACTCCGCCTATCTCGACACCGGCACCTTCTACGATGAAGGCGGCGTTGATTCCTCCGGCATCCCGTTGACCTGGGCTTATGCCGGTCTCGACAGTGTCGCTATCTGGTGGTACAACGACTGGGATGACGAGTGGTACAAGGACACCGTGGTTCCGGTCAGCGGTGGAACCGGCTCACTTACCTGGTATCCGCCGAACATCGGTCGTGACTATGTCGGTAACCTGCGTGTTGCGGATTGGGATGTCGACAGCCGTCCGCGGGATGATGTTGCCTGGACGTTCAATGTTATTAACGACTACACCACCATAACTGCTCCGACCACCGGTCAGGCGGTTCCCGGCGGCGCCGACTTCGACATTACCTGGGATACCACTGTGTATACCCCGCACCTGACCGGCGGCAAGGTCCGTATCGAATACTCGATCGACCGCGGCGCCACCTGGATGGTGCTTGATGATTCCACTGCGAACGATGGTTTGTTCACCTGGGCCGTACCGGGTAACACCTATGCCAACGACTCCGCAATGGTCAGGATCCGCGACAAGTGGAACCTGAATACACTCGACACCACCGGCTACTTCGATATCTCCGGTATCGTGGTTGATTCACCGGCTGTTGGTACTGAGTGGCTGGTCGGCACCGGTCAGAACATTCGCTGGCATTCGGTCGGCAATGTCGGTCTGATCGACATTTACTGGTCACGTGACGGTTTCACCACCGACTCCAGCCTGGTCGTCAATGACCATGCCGGCGGCAGTCCGTATGCCTGGACCGTACCGGCCAACTCGGCCTGTTCGACGGTTACTTTCCGTATTTATGGTAACACTGATAATGTTTACGGCGAAAGTCAGCAGATGACCTTCTCCGGTGTCGTTGTGACTGCACCGAATTCGGGCAACCTGGCTCAGGGTACCGGTACTTCCATCACCTGGGTGACGATCGGCACGCTGGTCGGCTCCACGGTTGATATTCAGTACAAGTACGTCACCTCCGGTCCTCCGCCGGCCACCAGCGGCTGGCTGGATCTGGCCAGCGGTACGGCCAACGACGGCGACTGGACCTGGGATCCGATCCCGGCCCCGCCCGCCGAGCAGGCCTGGGTGAGAGTCAAGAGAGCCGGCGCTCCTACCGGCAGCTACCAGAGCGGAGAGTTCTCCATCTCCGGCGTAGTGGTCAAGGTACCGAACGGCGGCGAATCCTGGGCTATTGGCAGCTCGAACGATATCGAATGGAATGTTATCAACCCGACCGATGTTGGTAATATCACCATCGATCTGTACAAGGATCCGGGTGCCGCACATGTGGCTACGCTGGCTACCGGAGTGGTTGGCGCCGATACGATCTGGAACTGGACCGTGCCTCAGTTGGCCGCTTCTGACTTCTACTACATCCAGATCTCTTCGGATTTGGAACCGGCGATTAAAGATGTAAGTGATGCTTACTTCAGTATTCCGCTTAACATCACGGTCACCGCTCCGAACGGTGGTGAGACTCTGACCCTCGGTGTGGGTAACACTTATAATATCACCTGGACTGATAACGGTGTTGCCGACCCGGTCACGATTGAGTACACCACGGATAATGGTACGACCTGGAACCCGGTAGTTGGCGCTGGTGCCGTCGCTCCGGGAACCAATACCTATTCATGGGATCTGGATCCGGCCACTGATGCAAATCTGACCGCATCCGCGAACTGTATGGTTAGAATTACTACCAACTCAGGACCTGCCGCTGCTGATACTTCGGACGCTGTGTTCACTATCAACTAGCGCAAGTTCTCGATTCGATTATCCCCCGGGGATCACGGTAAACGTGGTCCCCGGTTTTTTGTGTCGTTGTCCCAGTGTCGATTGTGATGCCGGAGCCACTCCGATGGATATATTTGTTACAGTATGAATGAGCCGATATAGATATACAGGAGTTCCGGGTCCTTTTGGTGTCTAATTCCTGCCCCCTCGATTTTTGGCTTTGAAAAAAACATCAAAAGTATATCTTATATGCGATAAGTAATTCTGTCTGAAGTGCCTGCTTTCAATGGTCTATTCAGAAGTTTACCGCAATAACGAAATAAAATAATAAATGCAGAGAGTTCACAGAGAGAGGAACGGAGGAAAAGGTGCAGAGGTTGCTAACACAACTATGTCTATTAATGGGACTTATGCTGGTATTGGCCCTTCCGGCCGGCGCTACGCAGGTCCATCAACTGAGTGATGCGCCCAACGCTGTCCGGTTGCTGCAACAGGACAGCCGGGGGTTGACACTGAGACTCCAGATCGGCCAGCTCCGGTTTACGGAGATCCAGACCAAGGAAGGGCCATTCAACATGATGGCCGCCCCCGGTCTGACCCGGTCACACCGGATCGGCGAGCCGTCTTTGCCGATGGCTATCAAGCTGCTGGCAATTCCGGAAGAGTGCAACCTGCGGGCGACCGTGATCAGCTCCGAGATGGAAGAGATCAACCTGGCTGATCTGGGTATTACTGAACGGCTTATGCCGGTCCAGCCCTCGTTGTCAAAATCCGAGGATCCGGCTTCGGTAGCGTTTGAATATAATCGCGAGCTGTACGAACTGCCCGGGTTTTATACCATGCCGCTTCTGGAAACGGAAATTGCCGGCACACTGCGCGGCCTTCGCCTGGGCAAAGTGATGATGTCGCCTTTCGAGTACAATCCGGTCGAGAACACAGTCCGGGTTTACAAGGAACTGACCGTCGAAATAACGTTTGAAAACGCAAACTGGGAAGCCACTCGCGAATCTTATGTAAAGAGCTATTCACCGTTCTTTGAGCCGATTTACGAACGCATAATCAACTACGATCAGGGGATGTACGATCTGAACCATCCCGATCTGGTTACTTATCCTGTTAAGATGCTCATAATATCGGATCGCATGTTCGAAGCGCAGCTTCAGCCGTCCATCGAGTGGAAAACCAAAAAAGGGTTCACCGTGCAGGTTGATTATACCGATGTCATCGGAACAAGCAACACGGTGATCGCCGCGCACATCGCGTCGGTCTATAACTCGGGGACTCCGGATGACCCGGCGCCTTCGTTTGTGCTTTTGGTCGGAGATGCCCAGCAGATGGACCCGTTCGCCGGAAACGGGGGATCGCACGTTACCGATCTCTATTTCTGTGAGACCACCGGTGATCATTTCCCGGAAATGTACTACGGCCGCTTCTCCGCGCAGAACACTTCCGAACTGCAGCCGCAGTTGGACAAGACTCTCGAATACGAGCAGTATCTTATGCCAGACCCGAGCTACCTGGCCGCGGTCACGTTGGTTTCCGGTGTTGACGCCACTTACGCCATTACCCACGGCAACGGTCAGATCAACTACGGCACCAATCTTTATTTCAACGCCGCTCATGGTATCGTTCCCAATGTCTGGCTCTATCCGGCCTCAAGTCAGCCGTTTGCGTCGTCGGATATTATTCAGACTATTAATGATGGGGTGGGGCTATACAACTACACCGCCCATTGTAGCCATGAAGGTCACGCCGATCCCTCGTTTACCACTTCGGCTATCCCCGGGCTGACCAATAATCACAAGTATTTGCTCGGAATCGGTAACTGTTGTTTGCCGAATACATTCGATGAAGCCACGCCCTGTTTCGGTGAGGCGTTCCTGCAAAAAGCCAACGGCGGCGGAATAGGTTATATCGGCGCCACCAACAACACCTACTGGGATGAAGACTACTGGTGGGGGGTTGGCTACGGCGCAGTGGTCGGATCCGGTCCGGCATATGAAGCGACCGGTTTGGGCGTCTACGATGGTATTTTCCATGATCACGGCGAACCGGTGGAAGAGCATTACATTACCAACGATGCCATCAATTTCGCCGGCGGGCTGGCTATCACCGAATCAGGTTCCAGCCGCGAACTTTACTACTGGGAAGCTTACCATCTGTTGGGCGACCCGTCGGTGACTTCGTACATGGGGATGCCGACCTCTAATACTGTTGTCCATGATGACGCCATCCTTATGACGGTACCGTCGATAACGGTGCAGGCGGATCCCGGTTCCTATATCGGCATTACTTTTGGCGGGCAACTGGTTGGTCAGGGTTATGTCGATGCTACCGGCCAGGTCCAGATTCCTCTGCCCGGTTTCGCCCAGCCCGGTACGGCCGAGATTGTTATCACCGGACAGAACAAGATTCCGTACACCGGCACCATCCAGGTTATTACACCCTCCGGTCCGTACGTAATCTACGATAGTTACGATATCGATGATTTCTCCGGCGGTAACGGCAACGGTTTGGTGGACAACGGCGAATCGATCCTTTTGGGATTGCAGCTTAAGAATGTCGGCCCGAACGACGCTGTCAATGTAGAAGCGCATGTCAGCACAACCAACCCATACGTGACTATTACCGACAGTACCGAACTGTTCGGGACGATCCTCGCCGATAACGGCACCGCTTATGTCAGCGGAGCCATCGCTTTCGATGTGACCGCCGATATTCCGGACGGGGAACGTATCCAGTTTGATCTCGAGGTTACCGGCACGGCCAGAGAATCATGGTTCGGCAGTTTTTTCATAAATGCTCATGCTCCCGAGATCGGTTTTGTGGCCATGTATATCGACGACGCGGTCGGCGGCGACAACAACGGTATCCTTGATCCGGGCGAAACGGCGGAACTGGTTATCACCCTTGGTAACACCGGTACGGGTCAGGCGTTCAACGTGACCGGATATCTAAGTGAAACCGATCAGTACATGAATGTCGATGACGATTTC
>JAJRTA010000191.1 GCA_024278515.1 Candidatus Zixiibacteriota bacterium | reverse complement strand
GTATCACTTCCCACATTGCATCGAGTGTCTTCTGTTGCATGCGAGACATGACCAGCGGTTCAAACAACGGTGAATCCCAATCACGATGTTTGTACAAAGAGAGCTTGAAGCCGCCGAGATTGTTCAAAACCATAGCCGTCTGTTCGGCTTCTTTTTCCCAGCCTTCGAGCATACACTTGAAAGCCTGCCGGCGCACCTCACGATCGGGATCGGACATCTTTGTGGCCACCTGGCCCATCGAAATCTTTTTGGTCTCTCCCCCCTCGGTGAAATCGACTTTGATCCCCCCCGCAATCTTGTCATACATCCGGCTCCAGGCATGAAAACCGTTGACCGCCAGGTCCAGGGCCAGCTTCTCCCGTTCGAGATCCATCTTGCTTTTGGCAATCTCGCGCCGCTCGTTCAGGTAAAAAGCGACCTCTTGCATTTCTGGTCTTGACAGCAAAAGCTGCCATTCAGAATCTGTCACCTTGAGGAACCGGGCTTCCAGTCCGGTCAACATCTGGGTCCACTCAGAGACCTGAACATCGGCCAGCGACTCTATCTCATTCGCCCTTGCGTCCTCGACATTCTGTGAACTCAGACAGCCGGCCAGTGAGTAGGTCAGGTCGATATCTTCACCCACCTCCTGCAGTTTGACAATGAAATCGCTCCACTGTCCGACCGAGCCTTCGTCTATCTTTTCCGGTAAAGCAGCCAGTGTGTCGGCGAGCTGTTTCAGTTTGGTCGTTGTTTTTTCACGATGCGCTTTGAACTCGGTCGATTCGCTGCCGCCGGGGAAAATTGATTCCAGGTCCCAGGTCGGAGCGGGTGGGATTTTAGTCATGGTCGTCGACATTTCGTATATCTCCTAATCATTGATTTTCCTGTTCAGTGACCCGCATTATAGCTAATAAAGGATGTTCAGGCAACTTCTGAGAGGTCAGGGCTGTCGGACATTGATCAACATCCGGCCCTTCTGAACCTCAATTACGATCTCATCGGCATCGGCGGTATAAGTGCGACGTTCGGAGGCGTGTTTCGTCTTCAAGGAGACTGATCGGAAGCTCAGCGGGCCGACAGTATCCCCTTCAAGGGGAGTTCCGTCACGAGTCAGGGTGACGGCACAACTCGATTCGGTCTCATCCACATTGACCATACGGACGATGATCTGACGATTGGGGAGTACTGTCTGTCGATACTTTTCCCCCGCCGCCACCGTTTCACCGAAACCAAGCTCTATTTGTTGAACCGTGAAGTTGATTCGTCCTTCATTGACCCGCACTACTATCTCTTCCGCTTCAAGCGGAGTCTCTTCGAAAGTCCAGCCGCCGGATGTGCCACGTTTCGGCAGATTCAGCGTGTAGATACTTACATCCTTGATGGGCAGATCAAGCAGGAACGGCACAGCCGAAAATGACGCGTTGCCGTCACCGACATTGCGCCCGCGGACATCCAGACCA
This sequence comes from Candidatus Zixiibacteriota bacterium, assembly GCA_024278515.1. Lineage (GTDB taxonomy): Bacteria > Zixibacteria > MSB-5A5 > GN15 > FEB-12 > JAJRTA01. The sequence goes on along the minus strand of JAJRTA010000191.1, from coordinate 2,621 downwards.
AACCCCGGTTCCACCGCAACCCGGAACAGTTCGCCTGCGGCCACGGTCATCTCGAACGGCGGGATAGTAGTTTCCACCGCGGTCAAATCGGAAATCCACGACGGCACTTCGACCGGCCCTTCACCAGCTTCACCTTTGGGCCTGTAACCGGAAGGGATGGCGAAAACCGAATCTGGTATGGTCACTTGTTCGATATTGTCGATTCTCAAAAATAAATCCCTGGAGATGTGATTTTCAGTCTTGAGGATGAATCCCAATTCCGGTGAATAGTACTCGGTGACCATCGGCTGTCTGTTTATACTCACAACATACAGGCTGCATTCATAGCCCGCTACGTTCTTTACCCCGTAGTCACGAACCTCACCGATCCCGTGAAGATACCTCTGTCCCTGAATGGGATCAACCAGGTAGCTCCTTTTGTCATTGGCCGGAACTTCCACATAAGTCTTGTATTCAGGGGAGAAAGTCCGGCTGATATTGGCCTTTTCATCCACCACAACGAACCAATGTTCGCCTCCTTCAGTGAGGTCGAGACGGTACACCGAATCATGCACCCGGATTCGGCCGGTGGTGATTTTATCGAGATCCCCTATTGTAATATCTGCCCTGAATTGTCCGGGCGGGGCCGATTCACAAGCCAGACCGCACAGGGCCAAAACAGCAGGAATCGGAATCAGGAACAATCTTGCGGAAAACATCAAATCTGTCTCTTTATTAATACGATCACGTCACCGGCTCACCTTATATCCATCACACCGGACAAGTTAGCCGACCGCGATGACAAAGTCAATCAAATGAGTTGTCTTCAGTTGGTGTTAGCTGATTCCAAAAGTCGGTACCTGCTCCCCCTTCCGTTATTCCGGACATGCTTCGGTATCCAGCCATTCCCGTCCTTGACAAGCTGAGACCGGTACTCATATATTGCCTCAGCCTACAGGATATGAAAACATAAGAAAGGGAATTATGAGCGTTAATAAAGCAATCCTCATCGGGCGACTGGGCAAAGACCCGGAACTGCGCTACACCCAAAGCGGATCTGCGGTAGCCAGCTTTTCGCTGGCGACGGATCGTCAGTGGAAAGGTCAGGACGGTCAGAAGCAGCGTGAGACAACCTGGCACAATATCGTTGTCTGGGGCAAGAGAGCCGAAGTAGTCAAAGAGTATCTGACCAAAGGCCAACAGATTTATATCGAAGGCCGCATTTCCAACCGAAGCTACGATGATAAAGACGGCAACAAACGGTATATTTCCGAGGTCATTCTCGAGGATTTCGCTTTCCTCGGCAGCCGTGGCGATTCCGGCGGCGCTGCTCCCGCCCCCCCTCCTGATTCAGCGCCTCCTCCACCCTCGGGAGAAACATCCGACGACGATGATCTTCCGTTCTGATAAATCCTTGAACAGAGCTGTTCAGAAGCCCCGCAATCGATCAGGTTGCGGGGCTATTGGGTTCCTGCCCAAAAGCTGAACTACGCTTACAAACATACGTCCGTCAACGACTTTACCGAACAGTAACAACAGGTCTCCGGTCGGCATGAAAATCGCCATACATTACATGACCAAAAACCGCTATTAGTGCAAACTGGGTTGTGTGTATGTCGGATGAAACTACTGTTATTACTTCTCGTCAGTCTTCCTCGCCCGGTCGAATCTATTACACGATCGGGCTGATGGCTGTCTCGGCTGTCACCCTGTCGGCTGCTGTCATAATCTATTTCAATGATCTGTCGAATCCTGATCTGCTCAGCGAAATAGGGAGTTCGCTGGAGCTGGCCTTTGTTACTCTCATGCCATACATGATCTCAGCGGCGGTAGCGGCAATAACCGCAATCGGAATCGTGAATATCCTTCCTCTTCTTCGTATAAATGAATCGATAGAATCGATCCGGAACGGACTACGCAATATGGCCGTTGGAGACTTGTCGTCACGTATCCGGATCGAGGCCAACCTTCCGCAGCTTCGGCGTCTTTCGCGGGAACTTAATTATACCAGCGGCGACCTGGGGCGAAAAATCGCTGAATGGAAACTGATCAACCGTCAACAGTGGGATATTTTACAGGGCATAAGGGCAGCCGGAGAGAACCATAACGACGAGACGGTACTGATGCTGGTCGAACAGATGGAAAAGAACTGGGAGAAGATCGCGGCTATCGAGGAACAGTTTAAGACCTGATCATTCCGATGACGATTTGTCTTCAAGAGCCCGCACCCGTTTGAACAGATCAGGCAATCGGCTCAGCGAAGCCTCGATTCTCCGCGCCAGCCCGCCTTCACGAGCCGGTGAACCCAGCACTGTCTGTCCCGGTTCAATCGACCTGGACACGCCGGATTGAGCGGCTACCCGGACTCCATCTCCGACCTCGATGTGCCCTACCACACCTGCCTGGCCGGCCAGGATCACTCCTCGACCTATCCTGGTTGAACCTGAGATACCGACCTGCGCAACGATTATGCTGTGCGCGCCTATCTCAACATTGTGAGCGACCTGCACCAGGTTGTCGATCTTGCAGCCCTGCCCGATCCGAGTCGGTCCCAGGGCGCCCCGGTCGATCGAACAGTTGGAACCGATTTCGACATCATTTTCGATTTCGACCCATCCGACCTGTTGAATCTTCTTGAGACC
>JAJRTA010000190.1 GCA_024278515.1 Candidatus Zixiibacteriota bacterium | reverse complement strand
ATTCAGTTCAGCCGGAGCGGTGTTCATCATGAACGACTCTCCGGGTAATTGTCCGCGCATGGCCTGGTTGAACCGTGCAACTTCCGAAGCAGCTTCTTTGGTCTGCGCATTAGTTTGTGTGCCCGGCGCTGTCGATGGATCAACCAACCCGACCTGCCCCTCGACAGCCTCCAATAAACCTGCCTCGACTGATCGTTGCTGAATAATTTGATCCGCTTCCGTACCATCACCGGAAATGAAACCTTTAGATGTATCGCCCGGATTCTTAAGACTCTGATCGAGCCGTTCTTCAAACTCTCCGGTCGATACGTCTGGTTTGTGTTGTGCAAAACCGGTTGACGACATCAACAGACCATTCAGCATCTCGGAAAACAGCGGCCCACCGTCGCCCCGGACGGTGGGGCCGCCTGGGGAGATGCTGTTCGGGCTCGCTCCGAGTCCGAGTAGGAGATCCGTATTCATGCCGTTACCGTGTGACATCATTAATTTTCCGCAATCGTAATCATCTGCCTGGACAACTTGGCTCCCCGTTTGGGCGGCAATAAAGCCAGCACCTGCGAGGCATTCTTTATCTTCATACGAGGCAGGATCATTACTACTGTTTTATCATCGAGGTTGGCCATCAAAGCGGCCACCGAACGGGCGTCCATACCGTCATATAACTTGGCCAGATTGTTGATACGGGTGGCTTCCGCCTGCTCCAGCGTGAGGAGCTTCTGGGACACTTTTTTATCAAGCATCTTCAGCTCGCGTTCACGAGCCGCCAGCTCTTCCTCTCGCTTCGCCAGGGCCGCTTTTTCATTTTCCAGCCATCTGGCGGCGTCTATCGAGTCCTCTTCAGACATGCCTGCCGTCTCTTCGTCAGACTCGATCATTGTTTCTTCTTCCGGTTGGTAATCAAGAAAGGCAAGATTCTCGGTTATGTTGTCAAGCACCGAAGGATCCTCGAAATCCTCGGCAAACTCTTCTTCATCGTAGAATACGGGCGGCTCATCTTCTTCCATCTCAGCTTCGTCCGCGATCTCATCATCACCGCCGCTTGCGTTCTCATGCGCAACCGGAGCTTCTTCCTGCTCTTGAGTAGCTTCCGCTTCAACAGCCGCTTCATCCGGATGACCGGTGCCCATGAACATCATGACTCCCACTGCGATAGCTATAATGAGCACGAAAGCTCCGCCACCGATCATGATGTACTTCATCATCGACGGCTTCCCGGCCGGTTTGCTTTCAGCTTCGGCGGGAGCAGTTTCAGCTTCGTTTTTCTTTTCATCAGTCATGCATATACTCCAGTCACCTATTTCTCCACCGTCCCAAAAAGCAAGCGGTATGCCAAACCTGTGCTGTGAGGGCTATCGCATTGCAGGAATGCGAGTTAACATCTGTTTGCCTCAGCCTGAAGCAATGCGATGCGAACAGATTTAGGGAATATTTTTCCGCCTTGACAGGAACGAACGGATTGAAAAAGAGATCAGACGACCGGTTCGCCGGTAACGAAGTCGGGCTGTGAGGTTGTGACTTTGATCATTATAATGTGGCGTTGCCCCGCCATGCGGTCCGGTATTTTTACTTTGATATAATTGTCGCTGATACCGTAACACTCGCCCGGCAAGCCTTTATGCTCGGAAATGACTTCAAGCGTCTGTCCGACCTGACGCCGGAAGGCTGTCGCTCGAGCCTTTTCGGACAGATTGCTCAATATCTCGGACCTGTCTTTGATCAGTTGCGGGCTGACCTTGGGCGTCATATCGGCGGCCGCAGTCCCGGGCCGGTCGGAATATGAGAAAACATGTAAATAGTCCACCAGGCCGGATTCGATTATCGAACAACTGTCGGCAAAATCTTCTTCCGTCTCCCCGGGGAAACCGACAATGATATCGGCTCCGATAAGAGCATTCGGTATCGCTTTTCTGAGCGCGGCCGCCCGCTCAAGGAAAAACTCCCGCGTGTATGGTCGTTTCATCAGCTTGAGGATGCGGTTGGATCCGGACTGCAGAGGGAGATGGAAATGCCGGCAGATGCGATCGGAGTGATCGGCACACAACCGGACCAGATCATCGGTAACCGTCTGAGGTTCGATTGAAGACAGTCGCATCCTGTACAACGCCGTACTTTTCAGTATCCTGTCGCATAGTCCGGTAAAGTTTTTGATCGGTGGTTCGGCTGACTTATCCCTGAAATATCCGATATTGACCCCGGTCAGGACCACTTCGTTGTAACCGTGGTCGCTTAACTCTGATATTTCGTATATAATCTCATCTGATGGTCGGCACCTGAGATTCCCCCGGACAATTGTTACCAGACAGAAACTGCATACCTGGTTGCAGCCGTCGGAAATTTTGATCCAGGCCCGGTTGCGCCGATGAAACTCGGCCAGCGATCTGTCTTCATGGGACAGCTTTTGCGAGCTGTCAAACAATGCCGGTAGTTTTGAGGGCAGTATCCGGGGCAGTTGGTCTTTTTCGTGATTGCCGATAACCACATCCACCCCGTTCATTCTGGCCGCTTCCTCCCGGTCGGTCTCGACATAGCAACCGACCAGAACCACGCGGCTTTGGGGATTGTCCCGTTTGGCCCGGCGAACCAGATAGCGGGAATCTTTGTCCGCCCGATGGGTCACGGTGCATGTATTAATAATGTATAAATCAGCCGGCTGGCCCGCATTGACCCGTTCAAACCCGAACTGAGCAAGATCAGCGGCCATTTTCTCGGTTTCATACTGGTTGAGCCGACAGCCTACGGTTTGAAAGGCAATTGTTTTTGTCGCTTTTGGTGTCATAGCCAGCTAATATAACAAAGGAATTCGCCAAATGGCGGAAAAAACGGTGACATTACGACAATGATTTATTTCTTGTCATGAGCAAATAGTCTGTGCAGATTTTGATCAATTGTGATCAGATTCTGTCGATATATAAAAGACAGAACCAGTTAAGTCACCGGGCCTGAGCCTGGAGCCACTAATCGGAGGTCGGACCTTTTATGGCCGCTATAGAATGGCAGGAAAAATACTCGACCGGCGTTGATCGTCTTGACGAGCAGCTCCGCAAATTTCTGGATATGATCAACGGACTGCACGAACAATATCCGAATGGTACCATTACCGGGGATACGGCGATCCACCTGAGCGAACTTTCGAAATTCGCCCGCAAACATTTTGAAGAACAGGAAGAGCTGATGCAACAGATAGACTTCCCCGATTATACCGCTCACAAGGGGGAACATTCCGCGTTGCGTCAGTGGTTTGTAAAAATGATCTTCGACGCCAAGGGCGGCAAGAAACTTTCCGCCGACGAGGTCGCCTCGTATCTCGGGAAGTGGCTGATCGATCACATCCTGAAAGAAGACCGCAGGGTCGGTCAGGCGGCTGTCTCCAAAATGCGTTGAGCGCCTGACTTCATCTGTCCTGCCACCGCAGGTATCAATCCTGCGACGATTTATCTTAGGATGATCTGAACAAAGTTCGCACCCTGTCGTCACCAATCCTTTCCGACCACGAATCAAATCCTTTGGAACCGGCCATATCCCTGAGCGGTACCGGTTCAAACGGTGTGATTAGTTCGTAAACATCACCGGCATCCAGCTTCTTAAGGTCGGACATCACCCGTGTCATCGGTTGTTCGCCCGCCTCGATCAACGCGCAGGCATCGAAGGTCCTGACCGGCGACGGACTGATCGCCCAGCCCGGCTTTTCCCCGGGATCATCATTACCTTCATTAATTACGATATCCGATGTCTGCCCGACCGCCGACCTGAGACGATTAATCATGTAGCCCAGGTCTATCCCCGCCACTTTGGCCGCCTGACGAAGCGAGGTCGCTTTGGCCACTGTCCGACGAAGTATCGGATTGCGCAGTTTGGAAAACGCGGGCGCGATTTCATACAATAAATCCTCCGTCTTCGGATATGCCTTCAGCAGGGCCGCGACTTTCATCTCCGGCGTAATCGGAGGATGATCGGAAGATTTACTCATGGGACGCGGTTTGATAATTCAGCAGTCTTTGCTCGCCGGTGAGAGCGCGTTTTTCGGTCAGATCCTGACTGACTTCCAGGGTACCAAGATAGTTATTCCTGTCGTCACGAAGCGCGTAGTACTCGATATGCACAAACCGTCCGCCCAAAGTGATCCAGAAAGCGGCGTGATCCTGTGAACCGGATTTGAAATCTTCAAGGATTTTTTCGACAATATGCACCGACCTGGGAGGGTGGCACATCTGGACCTTACGACCGAGAATCGCCCGGTTGCGCTGGAAGATTCGTTCCCGTCCCTGAGTGAAATAGCGCACGGTATCTTCACTGTCCACGAAAGTGAGGTCAAACGGGATCGTGTTCAGAATCGCGTTCAGCTCGGTCACGCTGAACGAACCGGAGGGGAGCTGGATGCGGTCGGTAGCGGTTTTTCCAGTTTCACTATCTTCAACATTATCCGCGTCTTCCTTCCCGGCAGGCTGCCAGTCATCGGTGGGATCATACAGGCAATACCCGATAGCAAGACTCTGATCTTTTACCTGCCCCCACTGTGCTTCGGTCAGGGTGTCCATGCACATCGGCAAAAGTATCTCTTCCTCTTTGAAAATCATCTCGGCGATCGATGAAGCCAGCGGCCGGACGATGGTTTCGATTACTATGCCTGCCTCTTCAGCGGAGATGCCGGCTGTCTGTTGCAGAGCCTCGACCGCTGTTTTCAGCATGGCGCGGGTCTCGTCATGTTTTCCCCACATGACGGTCGGCGGTCCGGTGATGCCGGCTTTCTCAAGGAAGGGGAAGACAAGGTTCTCCTTTCGCTGGTAATGTTTGTCGACATCGCTGAGCGCGTTGACCCGCACCCGCACCTGGTCCATCAGCTCCGGAACTTCTTCATCGGACGCCTCGGCGATGGCCTGAAAGAGTTTCTCCAGAAGCGCCAGTTCCCCTTCGAGAGCCCGATTTTCCTGCTGAAAAGTGTGGACCGGGTGACCCGGGGGGATTTCAGCGGCTGAGGATTTATCGATCTGTCCTTTAAGAACATTCGAGTGTATGTCGCATAATTTGAGCACTTCCTCAGTCGGCAACCCCTCGCTTATCAATTCCTGTTCGACCGAAACAACATCGTCATAAGGCACATCACCCAGCACTCTGACAAGCTGTTTTTTGACCTGCTCCGGAGCTTCTCCTTCATGGAGCTTCAGTATCAGGTGCTTGAGAAGTTCTCGTCGCCGGTTGGCGTTATCAATAAGTTCACTCATTTGACTATCCTCGTGTTTATTGTGATCCCCGAATCGTTATGACCTACCGACCGGAATTGTCGCCGGGAGAATCGGGGTTTGTCATTCTCGAACGTTTATTCAGTTCGTCGATATCCCGCGTACCGGTGGGGTGGCCGTAGCCGTCGAGGTACTTAAAGTGTTGCAGATACTCCTCCCGGGTAACACTGTTTTGCCAGTTGCCGCTGATCCAGCCGATCGCGCAGACCAGAACATACACAGCCACGACACCGATAGCTACCGCTTTCTTGGGTACCCTGAATCGTGTCGGAGTTGCTTTGAGCTCCAGTGTCTCGGGGACCGGGCAAACATCAAGACAACTCAGACAGGAAGTGCATTCGTCGGATTCTACTGTTGCGACCTTATCTACTTTGATGCTGGACGGACAAACCTCGGCGCATCTGGCGCAGTCGATACATGATATCACGTTGCGTCGAATCTTGAACGGTCGCAAAAGCGACAGAAAACCCAATAGCCCGCCGTAGGGGCAGAGATACCGGCACCAGAAATTACGAATAAAAAACGACAGCACGAAAAGAATTACCAGCGTCCACAAGGCAAACGACGAAATATCGGCGAAGAAGTAGTACATCTTTATGTCGGCAACTACATTATAAGAACTATCCAGAAACGACTTAAGCGAGGCCGTGGTCATCTTGAAAAAGATGGCGTAAACGAAGAAAAGCAAAAGCAGGTATTTCAGGCTTCTCAACGGGTAGTCCGCCCATTTCGGGAGCTTGAACTGACGTTTGAACAATTTCTTCGACCAGTCTCCCAGCGATTCCGAAAGCAGGCCGACCGGACAAATCCAGGAACAGAATGATTTACCGAAAATCAACGAAACGATGATTATCCCCAGCAGCATAAACAGCCCGGCCGGATGCGCCGGATGGATCACACCGGTAAGGAAAAAGTAGTAAAGGCTCATCAATGAACTGATAGGCAGAAAAGCCTCGGCTCCGGGCGGACGTTCGACAAATGTCGTGGTTCCCCCGGACTCGAGATACCTGACGAAGTAGTGAAACTCCACTCCGATCCAGATACATATCAGCACGAATGCGACCTGAACGGCAAGACGGTACTTCCCTATCGGTGGTTCCAGGTGAGCTGTCCTCTGCTGCTTGCCCATGTTCCCGACATCCTGTGTCGCTCTTTTATGCACCGTCGCCTCCGAATACTTTTACTTCACCGGCGAGTCCACCGTTTCCAGATGGATCCCTCCGCGCACGCCGATCGTGTGAACTTCCAGCGGCACCTCCGGGGCAGCTTTCTCACGAGCCTGAACCGCCGCCTGAGCGATACCGCCACAGCAGGGGACTTCCATCCGCAACACGGTTATACGGCTCGGCTTCGCCTGAGCAAAGATAGCCTCGAGCTTCTCAAAGTAAAAACTTAAATCATCGAGCTTGGGACACCCGACCAACACTGCTTTGCCGTTCAGGTAACGCGGATGAAAATCCGGCACGGTAAACGGCACACAGTCGGCGCACACCACCAGATCAGCGCCGTGCAGAAACGGCGCGCCCGGCGGAACCAGCATCAACTGGATCGGCCAGTGGTTCAGAAGCGACGGATAGGCCGGTTGCGAGCCGCCCTGCACAGGTGATGCCGGTTGCGGCGCGGCCGGTTGCGGAGGTCCGTTAAACTGACGCATCGCCGAACCGGGACATCCGCCGCCGGCAGGGGCGTGCGCGGTCGGGACGGCTGCTTGTTGAGCGGCCAGATGTCTGGCCACGGCGGTCTCGTCAAACTCCGGCGCCTCACGCTCGACAATTTTCAGGGCGCCGGAATGACAGTCGCCCAGACAGGCGCCGAACCCGTCACAGAGAATGTCGTTGATCAGTTTCGCTTTGCCGTTGATTATCTTTATCGCGCCTTCGGCGCAGGCGCTGACACAATCACCGCAACCGTCACATTTCGACTCGTCTATTTCGATAATCTTTCTTACTGCCATGATAACTCCTTTGGCCTTATCTTTCTCTTTTATATACAATATCGACCAAAGACGGCAAAATCGCCTTGACTGAAGTCAAGCCGGTCCGACTAATCCCAATTCCTATGGCGGAACGGAAAAAGCCGACGGGGACTTCCTCCCCCCTGTCGTAAGTGAAACCTATATTGTTTAATCTGAATTAAGCAGACGGAAATATTCGCCGCGCCGCTCTTTGGGCACCGACCCGGCCGGCAGACCGAGTACTTCAACACAGGTCGGGCGGGTCCCGCGAATATTTATGATGTCGTTGGGTTTGACCTGGTAGGCCGGTTTTACGCGGCGATCGTTGACATGAATCAAGCCGTTCTGCGCCAGCTCTTTGGCCACGGTTCGACGTTTGACCACGCCGACGGTCGACAGAAAATCATCGATCCGCATCAGTAGCTGTCCAGACGCCGTTCGATAAATGTTTCTTCTTTGATTTTCTCGATCCACTTATCCACATAGCGGCCGGTTTTATCCTGACGAGCGAGTTCCTTGATAGTGTCGTAATCATCTTCGAGGGTGTACTCTTTTTCCGGCTGGTAATCAAGCAACTTGAATATGTGGACACCGAAACGAGTCAGCACCGGTCCCCGGTATTCGCCCGGGGTGGTCCAGCCGGCCACTGCTTCGGCGAACTCGGGCGGCATATTGGAAAGAGCGAACCAGCCCAGCTCACCCCCCTTGATGCGGGTTTCATCATCAGCCGAGAATATCCTGGTGATTTCTTCAAAGGAACCGCCGTTGCGCAGCTCGGCAATCAGCGAATCGGCCAGTCGAATCACCCGACCGGTATCTTCGGCCGTAGGGAGTACAGTCAACAGCACATGCCTGAGTTTCAGCTCATCATTTCGTCGGGCTTCACATTTGATAATGTGATATCCGAACGGTGTCCTGACGACTCCCGAGATATCACCCGTCTTAAGCTGGAAGGCCGCGCGCGCGAATTCATCAACCACTTCGTCTCGCGATATCCAGCCGAGATCACCGCCGTTTTCACCTGCTCCCATCGACGAGTATTCGCTGGATATTTCGGCAAAATCGGCGCCATCGATGATTTTCCGACGCAGATCGGTAGCAAGCTGCTTCACCGAGTCCTCGACTTCACTCGATGGCTGTATCGTCAGAAGCACATGAGCCAGCTTGACCGCCTCCTGCTGCGACGGTATCGAATCCCTGAATTCCCGGTAAAACTCCTCGACTTCATGTCGGGAAATGGAAACCGATGACAGTTTTCGCTGAATGTATCTTTGTTTCAACAGTTGATTGCGGACTTCATCGCGGAAACGTTTGCGCAACTCCCTCCAGGTGATACCCTCCGCCGCCAAAGCGTCAAGGAAGTCCTGCTGGTTGGCGAAGTTTTGGGAGATTGACGCAACCCGCTCATCAAGAGCCATATCAACTTCATCTTCGCGGATGCTGAGCGAGGTATCTTTTCGAGCGGCGATAAGAAACAGTTGATCCGAGATCATCTGATCGAGAACTTCAGCCTGAAACTGTTCCACCTCGCTTTCGGTTTTCGGCTGGCGGTTGGTCTGCAGGGCGGTGAACTGAATCTGTCCGGCCAGCTCCGAGGCAAGAATCACCTGATCGCCGACCACGGCTACAATCTTGTCGACTGTTTCACGCTGAGCATGCACGGAGCTGGTAATCATAAGCAGGGCCAGTCCGAACATCAGCGACTTAACCATCGCGTTCATGAAACTGCTATGTGCCTGATCCATCTGTTGAAGGATACCTGTCCATATCAATCAAGCTGCGGATAGCATCCTCGTAAATCGTAATATCGGTCTGCTTCTTACGCTCTTCCACCCAGGCGGCAAAAGCAGCCTGATTGTTTTTCTCGACCAGAATATCGTAGATTAGCCGCTTGACACCGAGGAAATCTTTCAGCTCCGGTTCCGTCTTGTCGGCCACCCAGAATATCGAGTACTTGCCGCGGGTTACCACCGGGCCGCCGATTGTGTGTACTTTGGTCTTGCGGGCCAGGTCATATATTTCCGGGTAAACTGGTCGTCTGATATAACCCAGGTCACCCATCAGCGCCCGTTTCCCCGGACGTTCGGATAGTTCAAGCGCCTTTTCCTTGAATTCATCCAGAGTCTTGATAGAGTTCCTCAGCTCGATAGCCTGCAACTCATCGGACAGAAGTATCTCGTACACGTGGTAAGTGGCCGGGTCGGTGAATTCATCAGGGTGCTTATCATAATACATCCGAATAACACCGTCGTCGGGAGGCGGCGGTTTGGGAATGGAGTCGTTTTTCATCATGTCGGCCATGGTATACTCTTTGAACAATTTCAGCTTGCGGGCCAGCTCCGGATCGGTATCGAGACCGCGTCGATGAGCTTCGGTAATGAGCATGTCCTGCCTTTTTATGGCCGAAATAACCAGGGCGAGCGAATCATAATTGTCGAAATCAGGTCTAATCTTAACCGGAATGTTCTGGATTTCCTCGAGGTATTCCATTACGGTTATCTGCCCGCCGTCCCAGGATCCGATCACCAGGTCCCGTTCGTTGCGGTCAAGCTGTTCCGGGTCGAAATCGTTACGGGGCAAAGTTTCCAGAAGCATGGGCGGGTATATCTGCTCCCGCTTATGCAGCAGATAGGCGCAGGTGGTTGTATCGATTGTGACCGGGTAACGCTCGCTGATTTCCTCGAAGAACTCTTTCTGAGCCGTATATCTCTTTCTGCTTTCGATCTGTTGCCTAAGCTCCACTTTCATGGAGCCGTAATCGCGACGCTGTTCGTTGGGCAGTTTATCGACAAGTTTGATCAGGTGATATCCCAGGCTGGACTTCACCGGCGGTGAGAGCTCCCCCGGTTCCATCTGAAAAGCGACTTCCTGTACCTCATCGACCAGCGCGCCCCAGGTGAAATAACCCAGATCCCCCTTGTTGCGCCTGGCCGAAGGGTCTATCGAGTAATCGAAGGCCAGTTTCTCAAAACTCTCGCCGGCCTTCAGTCTTTCAAACAAAGCCTGGGCCGTGTCCGGATCGTCAACCACGATATGCGAAGCACGTATCTTGTTTTCGAGATTTTCCCAGAAAGCCCGCACTTCCGGATCAGTGACTTTCGTTTTATCGGCAACTTCTTTCTTGTAGAGAATATCCAGAAGGAAACGATCTTTGTTGGCCAGCACCACCCGGGCCAACTCTTCCGAACGATCAAGCCCTTTCTCATAAGCCGCCTGAATCAGAAGAT
>JAJRTA010000189.1 GCA_024278515.1 Candidatus Zixiibacteriota bacterium | reverse complement strand
CCCCATAATAACATACAAAGGTATTTCCCAGGCGGAAACGAGCGAGTAAGACGGTACGTGGAAGGCCGGATGGTCACCCATAAAACCACGGGTTACAACTGAGGCCACGACCGATGAAAGAATCACCGGCGCGAAAGTCTTGGCGGCAAAATCTCCAAGAATGATTTCAAGTGAAAAGATGACTCCGGCAATCGGGGCGTTGAACACCGCCGAAATACCGGCCGCCGCACCACAGCCGACCAGCACCCGTACCCGGTCGCCTGACATCCGGAACATCTGACCGATTGTCGAACCGATTGCCGACCCGATCTGCACAATCGGCCCCTCACGTCCGGCCGAGCCGCCCGACCCGATACAGATTGCGGAAGCAACCGTTTTGGCAAAGGCTACCCGCGGCCTGATGATTCCTCCAAGCCGCGCTACCGCGTTCATAACCTCGGGGACACCGTGCCCTTTCGCTTCCCGGGACACAAAAAAAACAATCGGCCCCACCAGAAGGCCTCCCACCATCGGAATCAAAGGCAGCCAGAACTTGTATCCCCGCTCACCAACCGTTTCGGTAAGTATTTGATCGGTAAGCCCGAAGAACAGATCGTTAAAGTATCTGATCAGCCATGTGAAGCCAATCGCCCCAAAACCGGTGGCGAGGCCAACAAATACAGCGACCAGAATAAGAACGTGGGTACCGTGAAACTGGAATCGTTCGGAGAATCTGTCGAGCATTCCTGACAACATGGTTTTGGAATCTATTGTTTTTCTAATGATTAGCCAAGCCTTTATTCATCGTTTTTGACAGTAACAACAGCCTGCGATTGAATTGCCTTGACTTAATCATAGGTGATGTTTAACGTTGGGCCGGAGTTGATCGACCTGAGAATACCGGTGTTGAGGATGATATTTGATGCGAAATAAGGCTGATGCAGTGATAGTCGGCGGCGGGATAATCGGTGTCGCCACGGCGTTCTACCTCGCCCGGGCAAAGTACGGGCAGATTGTGCTGGTGGAACAGGAGCCGCTCCTGGGCGCCGGAGCCACGTCGAAAGCGGCGGGCGGTATCAGGGCGCAGTTCTCGACCAGGGTGAATATCGAGATGTCGATGCTTTCTGAAGAGATATTCGTTAATTTCAAAGAGGAAACGGGATTCGACGCGCTTTTTGATCAGGTTGGTTATATGTTCCTGCTTCAGTCTGATGAAGAGGTGACCCGGTTTCAGAAAAGCTGCGAACTGCAACGTTCACTGGGGCTTGATGTGAAAATGCTGACCCCGGATGAAATCAGCAAGGTTGCGCCGCATATTTCACTTGAGGGTATCCGGACGGCTACTTTCTGTGAACAGGACGGGCTGGGAGACCCGCACGAGTTTCTGACCGGTTACGAAAAAGCGGCCCGCGACATGGGCGTCGATCTGGAGCTGGATACGACAGTCACAGGTATTGAGCGGCATCAGGGCGCGATCAGCAAGGTGCTGACCTCTCGTGGCAGTATCAGCACCCCGCTGGTTATCAACTGCACCGGTCCCCAGGCGGGCCTGATTGCTGAAATGGCCGGAGCAAAACTTCCCGTTGCGCCGATCAGACGTCAGATTGTCACGACCGGCAAGCTGGATTTTGTCGAACCGTATTTCCCGATGGTGGTCGATGTCAAAACCGGCCTCTACTGTCACAAAGAGTCGCAGGGAATGCTGCTGGGCTGGGCCGACAAGTCCGTCGAGCCGAGTTTTGATGTTTCACTGGATCCGAATTACACCGACCATATTCTGGAAATAGCCCTTGAACGGATCCCCCAACTGGAGCAGGCCGAGATCGGCAACGAATGGACCGGCCTTTATGAAGTCACACCGGATCATCATGCCGTCATCGGTTGGGAGCCGGAAGTCAGGGGATTGTTTCATATCGCCGGTTTCTCCGGCCACGGGTTCATGCACGCGCCCGCGGCAGGGCGTATCAGTTCCGAGATAATCTGCGGGAAAAAACCGTCACTGGATATTTCAGCCCTTGACCCGACCCGCTTCGGTAAAGGTGTGATGGTCGAAGAAACTAATGTTATCTGAAGACGATCGGGAAATCGGTTGCTAATATTCTTTTGGGGGAGGGATAACACGCCTGTGCTATTATCACATGATCCGGTCTATTCGGACTCATCTTCCTCGGGAGGAAGCGGTATCATCCGGATATTGTCGTAGTAAAGAACGGAATCCGGAGACTTCACCTGCATCAGCCTTTGAAGAACGCTGCGGATTCGTTCGGCGGCGCTTTCAATCTTCTCAAGTTTTTCCTTTACATCCGGAGCGACATCGGGAGCGGTGCGCAACAGATTGGCGATGCCGAGAATCGGTGTCAGAGCGTTGTTGATCTCATGATTGGCGGTCACCGCTGTCTGGTGGATGCCTTCGATCTTGGCCGCGTCAAGAGCCTGTTTGCCGGACGGCTTCTCGATCAACCCGGCGGCGGCGACATTGAGCGACACCACAGCGCTTAACGCCTCGAGGAAAACTTCTTCTGAAATAATCGTCCGCTTTCCTGTCTGCAGGCCGATTACAGCTCCATGTACTTTACCCCGAAATCGGAGAGGCAAAGTGAAAGAGTGTCGGGGGGGATCACCCGCGAACGACATGTAGGCCGCTTCCAGTTGCCGTTCGCTTCTCAGGCTGGAAAACAGATTATCCTCGAGATCCTGTAGTTGGGTTTGCCCTTCCTCGGAATCGGAATAAACCACATTCAGGATGGTATCTCCCTTCTTGTCCCAGAGATAAAAAGCGGCCGCCGACAGCCCGACCATGCGCGAGGCCTGCTCAAGCGCGGGTTTAGCCCATGATACGGCATCGGCTCCGGCGGCGCCGGATACCGCCAGTTGCCTCAGAATCTCGTACTTGTTTTCGTCTTCACTCATTTATAAGTACCGGTCAGGACTATTCACCCGATTCCAAAAGCAAGAACAGTGCCCTTCCGAAAAATCACCGCTTCGGAAAGGCGAATCGCGCAGTATCTGTAAAGGTAAGTCAGGAGCCGGTTTTCCACCAGTAGTTTCTTGTTCAAAGGCTGCACAGGCTCCCTCGATTCACTCTTCTGTATGCAGGCAGATACATGAAAAGTGATTTTTGACCGTCGGTTAAACCGATTGACAAACCAAATCGAGGTCGATACATTAGGCCCTTTCCGGGCTGCCCGGAGGTGGATTTCAATGGCTTTAGAGATGATTCATGACAATTGCGGCGTGTTCGGGATATTCGGGCACACACGCGCGGCCGAGTTGACCTATTTCGGTCTCTATGCTCTCCAGCACCGCGGTCAGGAATCGGCCGGAATCGTCACCTCCGATGACGGTCAGATCAGAATGCACAAGGGAATGGGTGAAGTATCCGAGGTTTTCGGTAACAATGAAACGATCAAAAAGCTGACCGGCAGAATCGCCATCGGTCACACCCGCTACAGCACCACGGGCGCGTCGTCATTGATCAACATCCAGCCGTTTCTGATTACGAACCGACGAAGCAGTCTGGCTATCGCCCACAACGGAAACCTGACCAATTCACAACAACTGCGCACCCGCCTCGATGCCCGCGGATCGATATTCCAGACCACGTCCGACACGGAAGTAATCCTGCATCTGGCCGCGCGCTCCAGCAAAAAACGTAAAATGGACCGTATCTGTGAAGCTCTCAATAATATCAAGGGGGCTTTCTCGCTGTTGTTCCTGACCGACGATAGTATTATCGCCGCCCGGGATTCCTACGGTTTTCGCCCCCTCTGCCTCGGCAAGCTGGGACGGTCGTGGATCGTGGCCAGCGAGACCTGCGCCTTTGACATTATAGGAGCCAGATATGTGCGTGATATCGAGCCGGGCGAAGTGCTGGAGATCTCGAAGAAAGGTCTCCGGTCCCGTTTTCCGATGAAAAAGACACGTCAGGCCTGCTGCATTTTCGAGTACATCTATTTCTCCCGGCCGGATTCAGCGATTTTTGGAGAGAATGTAGATAAAATACGCCGCCGCCTCGGACGGCAACTGGCCCGGGAACATCCGGTTGACGCAGATATTGTCATCGGCATTCCCGATTCCGCCAACACGGCCACTTTAGGCTTCTCGGAAGAGTCGGGTATACGTTTCGAGATCGGTCTTATTCGCAACCATTATGTCGGCCGTACGTTCATAAGTCCGCAACAGACGATCCGGGATCTCGATGTTAAATTGAAATTCAACACCGTCAAGGGAGTGCTCAACAACCGTCGCGTGGTGGTGGTTGATGACTCCATTGTTCGCGGGACGACCTCTTTGAAATTGGTGAAGCTGATCAGAGACGCCGGAGCCAAAGAGATCCACTTCCGGGTATCCTCGCCGCCGATCATCTCCCCCTGCTTCTATGGGATCGATATGCCGACCCGTAAGGAACTGATTGCCAATCGTAAAACGGTTGCACAGATCGAAAAGTATCTCAATGTCGATTCACTGCGGTATCTTTCTCTTGAGGGGATGCTGGCCATAAAAGCTCTGCCGGACACCCGGTTCTGCGACAGCTGTTTTTCAGGCAAATACCCGATCAAACCACCCACCATAAACGGCAAAAGCCGTCGACTATAGACCAAATAGAAAACCCGGCATCGTCTCGATACCGGACTTCCGCAACAATCTGCCGATATCGTATTTATGATAAGCATTTTGAAGAAACCGGGAATGGTCGTATATTGTTAATGGTTCTGAAAACGGTTCCTGCCCGATCTGCCGGCCGCCCATGCGGACCTGCCTGATTAAAGCATTAGGAGATGTTATGACATCCAAGTCATCGTTAAGCAATATGTTAGTTGCAGCTCTAAGCCTTCTTTTTCTGATTACTTCGTCGAATTCACGAACCGTTCAGGACCTGAACATAACTGCCAATGAATCAGGGCTGATCCCGCGACAGCCGTCTTACAAGTCATCGCGAGTGTCGGTAAGCCCTGAGGCCAATATCTCTCATGTTGTCGTCAAGTTTTCTCAGTCATCCGGTGCGCGGCTCCGCGGCAACCGTCTGGTTGCAAAAACAGGCCGTCCGATGCAAAAGTCTGAGGCTGTCCTCAGGCCTTATATTGATAATCATGTCAAACGTCTGTTCGCCAACTTCTCCGAAGAAAAACTGGATCGTGACCGCCTGACTGCACAGACGCGAACCGGTCATGAAATGGCTGATTTGAACAGCTACTTTCAGATAGATGTTACCGATCCGTCAACCGCAAGGCAACTTGTGGAACGACTTAATGCTCTGGAAGAGGTCGAGATTGCGTATATCCAACCAATGCCTGAAGTGGCCGGCGATATCGACCCACCGACCCCGGATTACCAGCCGGACCAGGATTACCGGGAAGCTGCGCCGGTCGGGATAGATGCCGACTATGCCAACAGTCTGCCGGGCGGCGACGGGACCGGTGTGAAAATTATTGATATTGAAATAAACTGGCAGACAACTCACGAGGATCTGGACAAAGCTGTCGGCGCGGTTATCGGACCGTATCCCGGAGAGAACCAGTCGAGCACCAACCATGGAACAGCCGTGCTGGGGGAGATGGTGGCCGGTAACAACGGATATGGAGTCACGGGAATCTGTTACGGCGCTGATGTCGGCATGGTTTCGGTGTCGACCATGTCGACCGCTCAGGCTTTGTATACGGCCATTGACAATCTAAACCCTGGCGATATGATTCTGATCGAGTTGCACGCGCCGGGGCCGCGCTATGATTTCCAGCCGCGCACCGATCAGAAAGGGTATGTCTGCATGGAGTACTGGCAGGCCAATTTTGACGCCATTCAGTACGCCTGGGCGAACGGGATCATCGTCATGGAAGCAGCCGGCAATGGAGCTGAGGACTTCGATGATGTCGCGATGTATGGACAGCTTTTTGACACTACCTGGCGAAACTCGCATGCGATTATTATCGGCGCCGGTTATCCCTGGTCAAGCGGGATCAATCTGCAAAAACACGGCTTTTCCAACTATGGCGAGCGAGTCAACCTGCAGGGGTATGGTTCCGGCGTATACAGTTGTGGGTACGGCAGTATCTTCACCGGCGGCGGTGACTGGAACCAGTACTATACCGGGACCTTCAGCGGCACTTCGTCGGCCTCGCCGATTGTGACCGGAGCCGGAGCCTGTTTACAGGGTTACTATATGAACAACTATGGGGCAGTAATGACCTCAGATATGATTCGCGACATTCTGGTCGCGACCGGTACGCCCCAGACTGGAGACACTACCGAACATATCGGGCCGCGTCCTGATTTACAGGCGGCGATCAATGCGCTGTCGCCACCGCCGTCGATCTACGCGCTGCCCATTCTGATCGACACGACGCTTGATGCCGGCAGTTTTGCCACTACCGAAATCTGGTTGTATAATCGATCAATCAGCGAGGCGATCGATTTCTCTGTAATTGAGAACGACAGCCTGGGGAAAATGATCGGTAACTGGATGGCCGCCTCTCCCTCATCCGGGACAATCCCACCGGCCGGTTCGTTTATGATAACGGTAACCCTTGATGCCTCGGTGGTGCCGGATCAGGTAGGTCCCTATATCGGCCTGCTGACTTTTGAATGGGGCCTTTCAGGCGGCAGTCTGGATTCCTCCACGGTCGTTCCGGTTTACATGACAGTACCCTGTAACGACACAACTTATATCGCCACCAAATCGACCGATCCGGGCGGTCCTGTTTTTGACTGGATATCGGCCAGAACCTTAGGGACGAAGCTGCCCTACGAACTTTTTTATCATCAGGGTTCCGGTGATCCGCTTGATGACGGGTCCACCGGCCCGAAAAATATCGGCTTTCAGTTCCCGTTTTACGACACCAGTTTCAACCGTTTATTCATTGGTGTGAACGGCGGCGTGTCGTTCACCGACACCAATGTCAACATCAACGGATATTTTGGAGGGATTGACATTCCCGGTTCGCCGTTCGAGACTTTCATCGGGGCTTTCTGGAGCGATCTGATTTTCGATACCGTCGCTGTGCCGCAATCGGGAATCTACTTCTATAACACTCCCGGCTACGATACACTGGTTATCGAATGGTACCGGCCGTCCAATTTCAACCTCGCTTCAGACACGACAATCGATTTCGAGTTGATCCTGACCCGCTGGGGAGAGATAATTATACAATATCTCGATGTCGGCATCAGCGGCCTGGAGCAGTCCGCCCTGACCGGACTGGCCGAGGTTGATTGCCGCGGACTGAGCTATGTCAGCAACGGCACCCCCGATACCAACGTTGTCTCAAACGGCCTGGCCGTGCGGTTCTTTTATTCGGGGCGGGAGATTATTCAGTCGGGAAATGTCGACGGGCTTGGAGAAATCGATATTTCGGACCTGGTATGGCTGGTCGATTACATGTTCAACTCCGGTCCGGAACCGATACCTTACGAATCCGGCGACGTCAACTGCTCCGGGGGCGTTCTGGACATAGCCGATCTGGTTTTGCTTATCGACTGGATGTTCAACTCCGGCCCCGCGCCCTGTTATTTCGTAGTAAATATTTAGGGCGGCATGGTCAGTCTTTCTCTGTTGAAACAAATCCTCCGTTCACAGGAAAGTGCAGACATTACGGCGCGGTCCTATCCTCCCGTTTCCGCTTCCTGTACCCTTTTTAGCTGAAAAAAAGATTTTTCCAAAACCGGGTCAAAACGTCTTGACTTTCGATTTCAGGGGCTGTATATACGGCAACTGAGGCTATGTGAAATGTTTCACTTAGCCCTGAAGAGAGGCTTAAAACTTTAACTTTTGACCATAAACGTCATGAGGAGTACAGTTCATGTCAAGCTTTGTTGAAAGCATCATGGCCGATGTAAAGGCCAAGAATCCGGCCCAGCCGGAGTTCCATCAGGCAGTCGAAGAGGTCGTGGAATCTCTCGAGCCGGTGATTGAGAAACACCCCGAGTATAAAGAAGCCCGGATTCTCGAGCGGATTATCGAACCGGAAAGAGTGATCATGTTCCGGGTGCCGTGGATCGACGACAAGGGTGCGATCCAGGTCAATCGCGGGTTCCGCGTGGAATACAACAGCGCTCTTGGTCCGTACAAAGGCGGCCTTCGTTTTCACCCGAGTGTAAACCTGGGTATTCTGAAGTTTCTCGGTTTCGAACAGGTATTCAAAAATTCGCTGACTACTCTGCCTATGGGCGGCGGTAAAGGTGGATCCGACTTTGATCCCAAGGGAAAATCCGACAATGAAGTAATGCGCTTCTGCCAGAGCTTCATGAGCGAACTGTTTCGTCATATCGGCCCGAACACGGACGTTCCGGCCGGTGATATCGGTGTCGGCGGTCGTGAGATCGGTTTCCTGTTCGGTCAGTACAAGCGACTACGCAACGCCTTTGAAGGCGTGTTGACCGGTAAGGGGCTCAACTGGGGCGGTTCGCTGATTCGTCCGGAAGCTACCGGTTACGGCGCGGTATATTTCGCCGAAGAAATGCTGAAGACCCAGGGCAAGTCGATTGAAGGCATGACCTGCTCAGTTTCAGGTTCCGGAAACGTAGCCCAGTACGCCACCGAGAAGATCAACCAGCTCGGCGGTAAAGTCGTCACCTTGTCCGATTCGTCCGGTTTCATCGTCGACATGGACGGTGTCAAGGGCGAGAAGTGGGATTTCCTTATGGAACTCAAAAACGTCAAACGCGGTCGTATCAAAGAGTATGCTGATAAGTTCGGCTGCGAGTACCATGAAGGGACCGGCGTCTGGAATGTCAAGGTCGACTGCGCCTTCCCATGCGCGACTCAGAACGAAGTCTCGGAAGAAGACGCCAAAACTCTGGTCAAAAACGGCTGTATTTGCGTTTCCGAAGGCGCCAACATGCCGACCGTCCCGGAAGGTGTCAACGTGTTCCTCGAAAACAAGGTTCTGTACGGCCTGGGCAAAGCAGCCAATGCCGGCGGCGTAGCTGTTTCCGGGCTGGAGATGTCACAGAACTCGCTTCGTCTGAGCTGGACTCGCGAGGAAGTCGACCAGCGTCTGCATGATATCATGAAGAGCATCCATTCGGCTTCACTCGAAGCGGCGGAGAAATACGGACATCCCGGCAACTATGTCGTGGGCGCCAATATCGCCGGCTTCCTGAAAGTCGCCGACACGATGATGGATCAGGGCGCCGTATAATTTTTTCGATCAACTCTTTCATTTCAGGTGAAGCCGTTGACCTCGGCTTCACCTTTTTTGTTTGATCATCCCCTGTCCCCGGATATATTTGAAAAAGAAGTATGAATTATTGAATGGCCGAGACAGCATGAGACCTACCCCTCACGTTACTGATTTCAAATCAAAGTTCCTCAAATTCGACTCGTTGATGCAGACGCGTCTGAAACACGTGCTTCTGGTGGCGAGCCCCTATGATTCATTCGTCATGGAAGAGGATGGTCAGTTAACCGACCTTATTTATAATGAATTTCTC
Organism: Candidatus Zixiibacteriota bacterium; assembly: GCA_024278515.1. Taxonomy (GTDB): domain Bacteria; phylum Zixibacteria; class MSB-5A5; order GN15; family FEB-12; genus JAJRTA01. The sequence continues at coordinate 28,626 of JAJRTA010000189.1, read as the reverse complement.
GAACTTAACTTAAGTGTCACTCCATACGTCAAGAGAGCTTCCTCGGCGGAGGAAGCGCTGGATATATTGATGAGCCAGGATATCGACCTCGTGATCATCTTCAAGCGTGTAGCCGATCTCGATGTGGTAAAGTTCGGACGCGATGTCAAAACGATCAAACCGAATCTGCCGGTTGTTTTTCTTGCCTACCACGCCAGGGAGCTTTCTGTGATCGACATCGACAGCCCGGAACGAGCTATCGACTGGGGGTTTATCTGGACCGGTGATGTACGTATCCTGCTTTCCATCATCAAGCTGGTGGAGGATAGGATCAATGTCGATTTCGACACCAAACTGGTCGGAGTGCGGGTTATTATCATGGTCGAGGATAATATCAAGTTCTACTCCTCTTTTTTGCCTCTGTTTTATACTGAGATTATGCAGCAGACCCGGGCTTTGATGTCCGAGGGACTGAATGTAACCGATAAACTGCTTCGCATGAGGGCGCGCCCCAAGATTCTGCTGGCCAGCAAATATGAAGATGCGGTGAAATTGTTTGAGCGATATAAAAAATACGTTCTGGCCGTGGTAACCGATGTACGATTCAAAATCGGGGACAAAAAACGTGATGACGCAGGCGTGCGACTGGTACGATTGATTCGAGAGCAGATGCCGGATCTGCCGGTTTTGATGCAGTCATCCGATGTGGCTAACGCGGCGACAGCCTATGCCCACAACGCCGGATTCATCCACAAACGATCCCAGACTTTGCACGAGGATATTCGTCGCTTCATCAAGACTAATTTCGGCTTCGGCGATTTCGTATTTACTCTGCCCGATGGAACCGAGGTGGCAAGAGCAAGCGATTTCCGTTCGATGGAAAAAATTCTGACGGTTGTTGATGAGGAATCCCTGCTTTATCACGCACAACGGAACCATTTCTCGAACTGGCTGATGGCCCGTACCGAGTTCGACCTGGCCGACCGCCTGCGACCACGCAAGGTTTCGGAGTTCAAAGATGCCGCCGCTTTGCGTCACTATCTGATTAAAACATTCAAAGATTTTCGCCATGAACGGCAACTGGGCGTAGTATCGGATTTTTCCCGGCGTCAGTTCGACCTGCAATCCGATTTCGTTCGTATCGGGGGCGGTTCGCTGGGTGGGAAAGGACGCGGGCTGGCCTTTATCAATGCTTTGCTCAGCCGTCAGGATATCAAAGACGAATTCGGGGGAGTAGGGATCTCCGTGCCTCACTCGGTTATTATCGGCACCGATGTTTTCGACGCCTTTATGGACGCCAACAACCTGCTTCACACAGCCCTGCGGGCTTCCTCTGATGATGAAATCACGAGGCTGTTTCTCAAGGCCAGGTTCCCCCGCCGGACTCAGGCTGATCTGCGCGCTATTCTGAGTGTTGTGAAAAGTCCGCTGGCCGTTCGGTCATCATCAATGCTGGAAGACTCGCAACTGGAACCGGCCGCCGGTGTCTATGATACTCACATGCTGACCAACAGTCATCCGCGCATGGAAGTACGTATGCATCAGTTGATAACAGCGATAAAACTAACCTATGCTTCCATCTATTTCAAAAATGCCCGTGTATATCATGAGTTTGTCGGAAATCGGGTGGAAGAAGAAAAGATGGCTGTGATAATTCAGCAGGCGATTGGTCAACGGTACGATGATTACTATTACCCAAGCTTTTCAGGCGTCGCTCTTTCGTACAATTATTACTCGATGGACGGTGTTCGACCGGAGGACGGTGTAGTGTATGTTGCTCTGGGCCTGGGTAAGACGATTGTCGATGGTCATAACTGCCTGCGCTTTTCACCCGGCTATCCTGAGAAGCTGCCGCAGTTTTCTACAACTAAAGATATGCTGAAAAATTCGCAACATGACTTTTTCGCCATCGACATGAGAGACCCTTCGGTGTTGCCGGAACCGGGCGGGGATAAAGGGTTGATCAAGCTGGAGCTGGATCAGGCAGAAAAGGACGGCAGCCTCTACCCTATCTGCAGTACTTATTCAGCGGAGAATGATCGGGTGTACGATGGCGCCGGACGCGACGGTGCGCGGATTGTCAGCTTCGCACCGATACTGAAACACAACCGGTTTCCGCTTTGTGATATCACTCAGTACTTATTGAGTCTTGGTTCGCGCGGTCTGAACTGTCCGGTAGAGATCGAGTTTGCGGTGAATTTGTACCCGGACGAGAAGCGGCCGGGCGAGTTTTATTTCCTGCAGATTCGTCCGATGATTAAGGATGCCGTATTCGAAACCGTTTCTCTTGATGATATCGCAAGCTCAAGAATCGTAGCCAAAAGTGAAAATGCGCTGGGTAATTTGAACCTCAACGACATACGCGATATTGTGTTCGTATCACCTGACAGTTTCGACCGCAGTAAGACTGTTGAAATCGCCGGGCAGGTCGGCGAAATGAACGTCCGGCTGAAATCGGCCGGCCGCAAATACCTGTTGATCGGCCCGGGCCGGTGGGGGTCATCGGAACGATGGCTCGGGGTGCCGGTAGTGTGGAACCAGATTTCATCAGCAGGTGTGATAGTCGAGGCCGCTTATGGTGACTTTGCCCCCGACCCTTCTTTCGGCACCCACTTTTTCCATAACCTGACTACTTTTCAGGTCGGTTACATGACAGTCAACGCCGCCATCGGAAACGGGTTTATCGAATGGGACTGGTTCCTGAATCTTCCTCCGACTGAAACCACCGAATTCGTCCGTCATATCGAGCTTGACTCCCCGCTGGAGATTCGCATCGACGGCCGCACCGGGGCGGGACTTATACTCAGAGACTGAGAATTATCTTTCCGTAACGAAAGATGTCCCCCTTTATCTGTCCTGTTGGAAGCGCCGGAAAGCAAAACCGGTCAGGGCGATAACCGTCAAGGCGAGCACAAAGTACATCATCTGAACATTAATGACATTCTGCTGGACAAATACCGGCAGGTATCTGAGGGCGGAATTGAAAAGTATCATCGAAACCAGCATAAAACTGAAACGGCGACTGTTTTCATTGTGAGACAACGAATGCCCGAGTAACCCACCGGCCGCGGCGTGATACATTATCCAGAACCCACGTTCCAGCAAATGCCACGAAAAGAAATCAGCCGTGACAGCCAGCGTGGCCAGATAGCAACCTTCCATAACTCCGAACCCGGCTCCTGTAACAGCGCCGACCAGGGTAAGGCGATCTGCTCTGACTCTGATCAAAAATGCAAACACAAATATCAGGGACGCTTTCAGCAACTCCTGAATCAAACCGGCGGTCAGAGACGGAAAGACTCCCCAGAAGTAGGGTGAACCTCCCTCGGTTACATTGGGAATAAGTAATTTTTCAACGAGATACATCTGCAATGGCATCTGGGTGAAGATCGCCACAATAAATACTACTCCCCCTGCTATCAGGCCGAGCCATGATGTCCCCCAGCGCCAGCGACGACCGGCGAACAACACCATAACCGCCAGTCCCAGCAGACAATAAGCGACAAACAAAGGCCATTTTTTTACAATATTGACTCCCGACCTGCCTTTCGTGATGGAACCGGTTCCTTCCGGCGCCGAATCCATTTTCCTGACCACATCGAGGTAAGCCTTGAGTTCCTGCCCCGGTATTTCCACTTTGACCAGGCGTTTGTCAGGAGTGAAGTAAAAGGTCTGTTCCTGCGGATAGCGATACCGGATTACGAATGTCGAATCGAAGACCCCTTTGTAAAGCTGTTTATTGACAAACATATCAACCGACGCTTCTACGTACTGTGTCGACATCAGTTGCGGCACAAAGATGCTGTCACGGATAGTGTCCCCGACGGCAATATCACGCATGGCCAGAAAAATCTCATGCAGGTCGAGCATATAGACATCTGCGGCAAAACTGCCCGGGCTGAACGATGCCTCAAGGTCGCGGCGACGATTATTCTGAGTTACGGAGCCACGAATAAAATTGCCGTCACGTTTGATTTCGAGTCGGGACGGTTCGTCCGCAGTTTTGATGGTTAGCTCACTGCCGAGGTAGCCTCTCTGCTCAGCAATAAAATGGCGGCCCTCGACGTCGATACTGACCCCGGCGCCGATACGGGCAAAGTCGAGGCTGTAGCGTTGTTCGAGGATGCGTCCTTCTTCTCCGTCAACGGTTTCATCGCCCCGCACCGTAGAAAAAAGCCGCCCGATAGTGGAGTCCTTCACCACAAAGGTCCACATCCGCAGTTCACCGTCGGGACGAAACTCACTGAACAACGAGTCCCCCCTGATTGATCGCTGGGCAGTACTGGTGGTTCCGGTTATGAAAATTGCTGTTAGCGCAAGAAAAATCGTTCTCATGGTAGAAGCGAAAATATGAGACAGGGAAACTGTGTCAACACAAAACAGAAGGTACGTCAATTCCGCTATTTGACTTCAACCGGACATTGGGCTTTCAACATTTCACAGGTCATTCTGAAAGTAAGCTGCGAGGCTTCTTCGAGAAAAAAGATGAACTCTGCGGCCGCCCCGTCACCGGCGCCGTCGGAAATCACTCTTATCACCACGAACGGTACTTTATTCATCTGGCAAACCTGCCCGACTGCCCCCCCTTCCATTTCCGTGGCAACCGCGCCAAATTCCCTTTGCAACCAGCGAATTTTATCAGGATCGGAAATAAACGAATCACCCGTGGCTATCGTACCGACATAAAGCTGTCCGTTGATCTGTTCCGTTTCGCGAATGCGGTCATACGCGCCGGTTACCCTTTTGACAAGTCCGGGGTCCGCCTCGATCAGTCTTGTCAGTTCCGGGATCTCACCGGGGCGCCTGCCGAACGCTGTCAGGTCAATATCATGTTGTACCACGAAGTTGGAGACCACCACATCACCTCGCTTGAGATGTGGGACAAGACTGCCGGCCAAACCGGTAAATACAACAGAATCGACACCGAACCGGTCGATAAGCAGTTGCGTGGCAATCGCCGCGTTTACTTTACCGACTCCGCACTTGAGGATAATTACTTTTTCGTCCGCCAGACTTCCCAGATGAAAATCAACACCGGCCTGCGTCACTACCTGATCGACCTCACAGTGTTTTTTGAACAGTGCCAGCTCTTCTTCCAGAGCGCTGATTAAGCCGAGCATATTCCCCTTCCGGTTATTATTCCGTTTACGGTATTATCGGAACTCAACCGGAAAACTCAAGTATTGGGACGCTGACCGACCAGCACCAGGTCGCGGGCCGATTTTGAGAACCGTTCTTTCAGATAGAGATCACCATACCGTTTGATATTATTGAATCCGGTTCGAGCAACAAGGCTGCTTATTTTGTCCACCTCGTAGTTGTCGAACTCGTGGCGGAAGACTTCAAATTGTTGCGGGCGGCTGTTAAGATCCAGTCGAGACACATAAACGCACAGTTTCCTCCCCCGCCGCTCTGAAAAACGCTCATAAACAATACCGTTATTCTCAGTAGCTCTGATCGGAAACAGTTCCCCTTCTTTGATCGAGCTGTAGTTGAGCATTTGCAGCACCAGCCGGCCGCCCGGCCTGAGAACGGAATGGAAATTCTTAAGAGCGAGGCGAACATCGGCAAGACTGGCCACACCTGATATCGAGTTGGCCAGACAGACAACCAGATCGAACTGTGAGCGCATCTGGCGTGGAATACGTTCGAAATATCCGACACGAAACTCAAGCGGCAATTTCTCTGATTTGAACTTGTCTCTCGCCACCTCGATCATACGTTTGGAACAATCCAGCCCGACCGCTGTAACCCCGCGTCTGGCGAACAGCATCGCCGTCAGGCCGCTGGCGCATCCGGCATCGAGAACTTTTGTCGGTTTGAATCTGCTTATCAACGCCTCGACTTCTTTGGCGTGGTAGCTTTCACGCTGCGCCGCGTTGGTGATCAGGTCATATTCATGGGCATATTTTTCAAACACGGAAATCGGTTTCTTGCGAGCCACAACTTCTCTCCTTCATAAAACTCGTTTTGTCGACATATTAATAACGTAAAACTGCCTGTAACTGAAGTAACTTTTCAACTTGCCGGCTTTTCGTTTGGGATTTGATAAAAATCGGTTATCTTTCGCCCGTATGGCCACCGACCACTATAAGATAATCGCTCAGGAGCTGGCGCTTTCGCCGAAGCAGGTAAAGGCAACCGCGGACCTGCTCGATGACGACGCTACCGTACCGTTTATCGCCCGGTATCGCAAGGAAGCCACCGGGAGTCTCGACGAAGTGGCAATCACAACGATCCGCGACCGGATTACACAATTACGCGAACTGGACAAACGGCGGAATGCAATTCTTAAATCGCTTATTGAGCGTAACCTGCTTACTGATGAATTGCAGACACAGATTGAAGCTGCCGAAACGATAACCGTTCTTGAAGACATTTATCTTCCGTTCAAACCGAAACGTCGCACCCGGGCTACGGTCGCCCGTGAACGCGGGCTGGAGCCGCTGGCCGAGTTGATCTTCACCCAGGACGCGATTGATATCAACGTGGAAGCGGAAAAGTACCTCGATTCTGAAAAAGATGTAGCAACTGTCGATGACGCACTTGCCGGAGCGCGTGATATCATCGCGGAATGGATCAACGAAGACAGCGGCGCAAGAGCAGCCATGCGAAAACTGTATGCCGAAAAAGGCATTATCTCTTCCAGGGTGATCAAGGGGATGGAAAACGAGGGAACCAAATTTTCCGATTATTTCGAGTGGGAAGAGCCGGTAGCGTCTATTCCATCGCACCGTCTTCTGGCAATACGACGCGGCGAATGCGAAGGGGTGCTGCGAGTCGGTATCGCCCCGCCGGAAGAAGAGGCCTTAGCCATTTTGGATTCAATCTTTCTGGTTAGTGACAATGCGGCCTCACGGCAGGTAGCTTTAGCTGTACGAGACAGCTACAAACGTCTGCTCGGTCCGGCCATGGAGACGGAACTCCGTAACGAAACCAAAGAACGCGCCGATGCCGAGGCTATTCGTGTGTTCACAGAGAACCTGCGTGAGCTTCTCATGACCTCGCCTCTCCCCCGTCGCACCATTCTGGCTATCGATCCCGGTTTTCGCACCGGCTGCAAAGTTGTCGTACTCGACCGTCACGGATCACTTTTGCACCACAGCACTATCTATCCGCACGGTTCGGAGAAACAGCGCAACGACGCATCCGCAGACATAAAAGCGTTCTGTCAACGTTTCAAAGTCAATGTCATTGCTATCGGAAACGGTACGGCCGGACGTGAAACGGAAATGTTCGTACGCGAGACAGGACTTCCCGGCCATATTCAGATCGTGATGGTCAACGAGGCCGGCGCGTCGGTTTACTCGGCCAGTGAGGTCGCTCGTGAGGAGTTCCCGGAGCATGATGTCACCGTGCGCGGGTCGGTGTCGATCGGCCGCCGGCTGCTGGACCCTCTTGCGGAACTGGTCAAAATCGACCCCAAATCGATCGGGGTCGGGCAGTATCAGCATGATGTCGACCAGTCGGCGCTCAGACGGTCACTTGATGACACCGTAATGAGCTGTGTAAACTTAGTCGGAGTCGATGTCAATACGGCCAGCAAACAGCTTCTGACTTATGTGTCCGGGCTGGGGCCGTCGCTGGCTCAGGCGGTCGTTGACTACCGGACGCAAAAAGGCCCCTTCAAAAGTCGCAAGGCACTAACCAAAGTACCGAGACTGGGGCCGAAAGCGTTCGAGCAGGCAGCCGGGTTTATGCGTATTCCCGAAAGCAGGAATCCGCTGGATGCCTCGGCTGTGCATCCTGAGAGTTATCATATAGTCGAAAAAATGGCCGATGACCTCGGTTGCACGGTTTCGCAACTGATGCAGAATGAAGACCTGCGTAAACAGGTTATACTTGAGAACTATGTTACCGACAAAGTCGGAATGCCTACCCTGACCGATATCATGGACGAACTGGCCAGGCCGGGACGTGATCCGCGCGGAGAGTTCGAAGCATTCGCTTTCGATGAATCGGTGCACACTATAGACGACCTGAAAGTCGGCATGAAACTGCCGGGCATCGTGACTAACGTTACCAATTTCGGAGCATTCGTCGATATCGGGGTACATCAGGACGGATTAGTGCATATCAGTGAGCTGGCCGATCATTTTATTAAGGATCCCTCAGAGATTGTAAGGGTTCATCAGAAAGTACGAGTAACCGTTCTGTCCATCGATACTGAAAGAAATAGAATCGGATTGAGTTTGCGGGAAAGTTCCAACCGCTGAATCAGGCCCCGGCTCAGATTATTAATATTTCATCCTTAATGCAGGGGGCTGTGTACTTTTTTGTGTTGCCGACCAACTCCTGTTTTGGTAGCTTCAACTATTGACAAAAACGAATTAGGTCAACAAAGGGAAAGATAACAAATTATCACGGAGGATTGCGATGCGTTACCTGATTACATTATTGGCATTGGCGGCTTTGGTCGCAGGATGCGGCGGCGGCAAAACAGTGACTCGGCTCGACACCGACACCACTATCGACCTGAGCGGCAAATGGAATGACGCCGACTCCCGCATGACCGCCGAGGCCATGATCTCGGACTGCCTGAGCCGGAGCTGGCATGATAATTTCGCCGCCACTCATAACGGCGAACGACCGAAAGTCACTGTCGGTATAATTCGTAACCTGACTTCGGAACATATCCCGATGGAGACATTCATAACTGATTTTGAACGGGAGCTGATCAATTCAGCCAAAATCAGATTTGTAGCTTCAAAAGAACAGCGGGCCGAGATTCGCGAAGAACGCTGGGAACAGCAGGAGTATGCCTCGCGTGAAACCGCCAAGAAACTGCGCAACGAACTCGGCGCCGATTTCATGCTTCAGGGCGCGATCAAGACTATCACCGACCGGGAAGGCAAGAATACGGTGATGTTCTATCAGACCGATCTTGAAATGATCAATATCGAGACCATGGAGAAAGTCTGGATCGGCACACACAAGATCAAGAAAGGCATCTCCCAGGGCAGTCGGAAGTGGTAGCATACGATGGCGCGAAATGCGTCCGTAATACGTAAACTACCGTTTGTCCTCTTGATTGCCGCCGTTATCGGATGCAGTCAATTGGCCACCCGGCGGGATTTCTATACGCCGATCGACGCCGAGCTGCGTTCCGGCAATCCGGATAAAGCTCGCAAACTACTTGAAGAAGCGCGCGATAAGGGCAGGTTCGCGCACAAAGACCGGTTCTTGTATTTTGTCGATGCCGGGATGCTGGCTCATTATGCCGGCGACTATCAAACCAGCAACGAGAAACTTGCAATCGCCGAACAGGCGGCAGAAGAACTTTTCACCCGGTCGGTCTCACGTGCGGCGGCCTCGCTGTTGCTCAACGACAATGTTCTTGAATATGCCGGTGAGGATTACGAAGTCCTCTACACCAACCTGATCATGGCTCTGAATTATGCCGCCATGAAAGATTTCGAGGGGGCGTTTGTCGAGATTCGTCGAGCCAACCTGAAACTGGAACAGCTCGAACAAAAATACGGCAAGGCTGCTCGTGAATACCGGCGCGGCATGACCCGGGATACCGGACAGGTTGAAATAGATTTCGATATGCCCAGGCTGCGTTTTCATAACGACGCTTTCGCCCGTTACCTTAGTATGCACATGTACGCCGCTGTCGGTAAATATGATGATGCACGTATCGATCATGATTTCCTCACCGCCGCTTTTGCCGCTCAGCCGCACATCTACCCGTTCGAAATGCCTGATGTAAAATACAGGTCCGAAAACGGAGCCATTCTGAGTGTGGTGGCGCTGGTCGGCCCTTCTCCCATCAAAGAAGCTCTGTCATTGAGAATTCGCACCGACAAAGATCTCGGACTGGTCCAGGTGCTCTATGATGACCCATCCAGGGAGGGAGCGGAGTACACCCACCTGCCGGTCGATGTCAAAGCCGATTACTATTTCAAGTTTGCCCTGCCCCTGATTGTGCCGCGACAGTCCGAGGTGTCATCGGTCGAGGTCCTGCTTGATGGAACAGTGATCGGCCGTTTGGATAAACTCGAAGATGTCGGAGTTATCGCAGAGCAAACGTATGAAACTAAAAAAACACTGGTGTTCATCCGATCGGTGGCGCGGGCCATTGTCAAGGGTCTGGCCGCGCACAAACTCAAGAAGAAAGCCGACACCGGCGGCCTTGCCGGTTGGCTCAAGAAGGCGGCTATCGATGTCGGTACCGACCTGACGGAAAACGCCGACCTGCGGTCAACTCAGTTCCTGCCGGGGCAGGTGATGGTGGCTGATTTCGACGTGAAACCGGGTGTTTACAATGTTGTCGTCCGGTTCTTAGCAGGAGACGGCCGCGAATTATACCGTATGGTCAGAGAAAACTTCGAGGTTAAAGATAAAGGCTGGGGACTGGTGCAGGCATCACTGCCGCGATAACAATCATCAACTACAGTACTTCAGTTACACTCTTGCCGTATTTATGCCAAGCGCCGCAATCCATTTTCCCTTGACATCACAATGACCGTTCCGCTTTTTGGGCAACCAGTAGCATCGAATATGACAAACCAGAATTAACAGGAGTTGACCAAATGAAACCGAGCCTGAAACTGTTCGCGCTGATCGGTATCCTTATCTTTGCCGTGGCCAGTTGCACGGCAACAGACAAGACCGGAAAGACCGAAAAGAACAATGAAAAAACAGCCCCCAAAAAAGAATCAACACAGGATAAAATGGAAGCGAGCGACAAGTTGCAGGTAACTATTACGACCGAAAAAGGCGACATTCATCTTGATCTGTATGCCGACAAGACACCGGTGACGGTGGCCAGTTTTGTGAATCTTATCCAGCACGGTTACTATGACGGGCTGACCTTTCACCGCGTAATCCCCAACTTCATGATCCAGGGCGGCTGTCCCTACGGCACCGGCACCGGCGGTCCCGGATACAAATTCGAAGACGAATGCCGACCGGACCTGAAACACGACAGCCCGGGCATACTGTCGATGGCCAATGCCGGACCGGGTACGAACGGCAGTCAGTTCTTTATCACTCACGTACCCACTCCGCACCTGAACGGCAAACACACCGTGTTCGGTAAGGTGGTCTCGGAGGAAGATCAGAAAGTCGTTAACTCGATCGTAAAAGGTGACAAAATCGTTAAAATGACCGTCACCGGCGACACCGGTCCGCTTTTTGAAAAAATGGCCGACCGCATTGCCGAGTGGAACAAGATCCTCGAGGCAAACAAGAAGTAGTTTCACTTATACATCAAAAAGGTGACCCTTCAGCGTGAGGGGTCACCTTTTTTTATCAAATTGATCTCGGCAGAATGTTATTTGAGCTGACTGATTTGAGAAAAGAGCCTACGCCCCGCTGACGCTCTTAAGCAGGTCACGTGAGATAACCAGGCGCTGTATCTCCGATGTCCCCTCGCCGATCTCGCATAGCTTGACATCGCGCCAGATTCGCTCTGCCGGATATGGACCGGTATAGTAGCCGACCTCGGCCAGTATCTCAATCGCTTTGGCGGCGGCGCGGGTGGCAACTTCGGAAGCGTACAGCTTGGCCATAGCCGAGTTGCGGCCGAACTTCATCTTAGCGTCTTTCATCATAGAAGCTTCATAAATGAGCAAACGGGCCGCTTCGATCTCGGTAGCCATCGTGGCCAGTTCGAACCCTATCCCCTGCCGATAACCGATCGGTTTGCCGTTTTGTTTGGTAACAGCCGCGTAATTCAGGGCACAGTCGAGGGCCCCCTGGGCCAAACCGAGAGCCATAGCGCCGATGGAAATACGACCGCCATCGAGAGTGATCAGCATCTGCTTGAATCCGTCACCCACTTTTCCAAGCAGGTAATCATCACTGAGCCTGACATCGTCAAAATGTAACGACGCGGTATCGGAACCGCGCAGTCCCATCTTGTTCTCTTTTTTCCCAACCGAATAACCTTTCATCTCTCTATCGAGAATGAAACCGGTAATAGACGGATCTTTAGGGTCATCCGAAGTCTTAGCCGTAGCGACAGTGGCGATGGCATAACTGGCGTTGGTGATAAAACACTTTGAGCCGTTGACGATCCAATGGTCGCCTTTGCGTTCAGCATAGGTCTTAGTGCCGCCGGCATCGGAACCGGCTTCCGGTTCAGTCAGGCCAAAAGCAAGCAACTCCCCTTTGGCGGCGCGCGGCAGGTACCGCTCCTTCTGAGTATCAGTGCCGAAAGCAACAATAGGAAAACAGCCGAGCGAATTATGCGCGGCAAGAGTGATACCGGTCGAACCGCAAACACGTGACGCTTCTTCCACTGCGATCGAATAGCAAACAGTGTCGATCGGCCGGCCACCGTATTCTTCCGGGATAAGCATACTCATCAGACCGAAATCGGCCATAGGTTTCAGGTACTCGACAGGAAAACGTTGTTCAAGATCAATAGCGACAGCGTTGGGAGCTATCTGTTCATTTACAAAAGCCCGGACTTTTTCTCTGAATTCGTGATGTTTTTTCTCAAGCAAGTTTTAGTCCTTCAGTATGTCTCTGGAAATTACCATCCGTTGTGCTTCGGTAGTGCCTTCATAGATTTCAGTAAGCCGGGCGTCACGGAAATAACGCTCGACTGCGTACTCCTTCATATAGCCATAACCACCATGAATCTGCACCGCCTCGTTTACGACATAGTTGGCTGTCTGGGAGCAGAACAGTTTGGCCATCGAGCACTCACGGGCGCACATCTCACCCCGGTCTTTCATCTCAGCGGCCCGATATGCCAACAGACGACCGGCATCGATACGAGTGGCCATGTCGGCGATCTTGAATTGAATGGCCTGAAAATTGGCGATCGGCTGGTTGAACTGTTTGCGTTCCTTCGAATATTTTACCGCTTCGTTCAGAGCGGCCTGCGCGATACCGATAGCCTGGAAAGCAACACCAAGACGACCGGCATTGAGGATAGAAACGGCCATCTTGAAACCCTCCCCCGGTTTGCCGATTATATTTTCCTTCGGAACTTTGACATCGGTGAAATTGATTTCACGCGTATCGGACGCTTTCATGCCGCATTTCTTTTCCGGCTTGCCCGGATTGATCCCGTTCCAACCCGGCTCAACTACAAAGCAACTGATTCCCTTGTGGCCGTCCTCGGACGCATCGGTACGGGCAAATACGATCAAAACACCGGCCAGGCCGCCGGAGGTGACAAAGGCTTTGGTGCCGTTAATCAGGTAGTGGTCGCCCTTGTCTTCAGCCGATGTCCTGATGGAAGCCACATCAGTGCCGGCATCAGGTTCCGTCAGACAGTAGGCGCCGACATATTCGCCGGTGACCATCTTAGTCAGATATTTCTTCTTGAGATCGTCACAGCCGAATTTATCCACTATCTCACAGCAAAGCGAGTTGTGAACAGAGACTAAAATCCCGAACCCGGCGCACCCGGCGCAGATTTCTTCCAGCACACCGCCGAAAGCAACGGCGCTGAGTCCCATACCACCGTAATCTTCAGAAGCGGTAAAGCCGAGATAACCCAGCTCGCCCGCTTCGTCTATCAATTCACGAGGGGTGGTTTCTTTTTCGTCGTACTCCTCGGCATACGGGTAAAGCCGTTTCTCGGCAAACTCGCGCGCCATCTGTTTCAGTTCAAGATCATCATCGGTGAGTCTGAAATCCATCAACAGTCTCCTCAGGTGCTATAGTCATAGAAGCCGCGCCCGCTCTTGCGACCGAGATAACCGGCCTGGACCATTTTTTTCAATAACGGACAGGGGCGATACTTGGGATCACCAAGACCTTCATGCATCACTTCAAGAATTGCCAGACATACATCCAGCCCGATAAAATCAGCCAGGGTCAGCGGACCCATCGGATGCGCCATACCCAGCTTCATAACTTCGTCAATAGCCTCCACCGTGCCCACCCCTTCCATGTGCGCGTATATCGCTTCGTTGATCATCGGCATCAGGATACGGTTGGCGATAAATCCGGGGAAGTCGTTTACTTCAACCGGTGTCTTGCCGAGCCTGACCGATAATTCCTTAATCAGGCCGAAAGTTTCATCAGAGGTAGCAATCCCACGGATCAGTTCGATCAGTTTCATCATCGGCACCGGGTTCATGAAGTGCATCCCGATAAACTGAGCCGGTCGTTTGGTGGCGGCGGCCAGTTGCGTTATCGGCAACGATGATGTATTCGAGGCAAGGATCGTCTCAGGCGGGCAGATTTCTTCAAGTTTTTTGAAAACATCAAGTTTGATATCAAGATTTTCGGTGACCGCTTCCACCACCAGTTGAGAATCGGCGGCAACGGAGAGGTCGGTTGACATATTCAGCCTTCCCAGGGCGGCGGATTTGTCATCCTCCGAGATCTTTTCTTTCTTTAGCAAACGATCCAGGCTTTTCGTAATAACCGCAAGGGCGCGGTCGAGAAAGTCCTGCCTGATGTCAACCATGTTGACATCGTAGCCGCACTGGGCGAAAACCTGAGCAATGCCGTTGCCCATCGTGCCGGTACCGACTACCGTTACTTTTTTAATATCATCAACATTCATAAATATATTTCCATCAGTTTCTATCTTAGCATATTTCGATAGCCAGTGCAACAGCGTTGCCGCCGCCAAGACAAAGCGTGGCCATACCGGTTTTCAATCCACGGTCTTTGAGCGCGTAAATCAGGGTGGTCAGAACACGAGTGCCGGACGCTCCGATCGGATGACCGAGCGCAACCGCGCCGCCGTGAACATTGACCCGGTCCCAGTCCCAGCCAAGAGCGTTGCCGTCGGCAAGAGCCTGAACGGAAAATGCTTCGTTGGCTTCAATCAGGTCCCAATGGTTGATATCGACGTTCATTTTCTTCATCAGGTTCTGAACCGCGTAAATCGGAGCATAAAACAGAAGCTGAGGCTCGGTTCCGGCAACCGCGTAGTCAACGACACGAGCCAGCGGTGCCAGATTTTTATCCTTCAGGTATTGTTCGGAGACAACCACCGTAGCTGAGGCTCCATCGTTGAGGCCGGGCGCATTGCCGGCCGTCACGGTCCCATCCTTTTCGAAGGCAGGACGCAGTTTGGCCAGTTTTTCAGCAGAAATATCAGCGCGAGGACATTCATCCCTGTTGAAAATAATCGGGTCTTTCTTGCGCTGGGGCACTTCGACATCGAAAATCTCCTGGTCGAATTTGCCTGCTGAAGCGGCCGCGACAGCTTTCTGATGAGATTTCAGGGCGTACTCATCCTGTTCTTCACGTGAGATTTTCTCCTGACGGGCGATAATCTCTGCGGCACATCCCATGTGGAAATCGTTGAATGAATCCCAGAGACCGTCGGAGACCATGATATCATCGAGCGTCTTGTGTCCCCAACGCAGGCCGGTTTTGGCCCCTTTCAGAACATAGGGAGTGTTGGACATCGATTCCATGCCGCCGGCGATAAAGACATTCCCGTCACCAGCCCTGATCGACTGAGCGGCCAGCATGACAGCTTTAAGTCCGGAGCCGCATACTTTGTTGATCGTCAGGGCCGCTGAACCGGGCGGCAGCCCGGCGTTGATCGCCGCCTGACGGGCGGGCGCCTGACCGGAACCGCCCTGCACCACCTGACCCATTATCACTTCATCTACATCGTTACCGTCGATACCGGCTCGCTTGACCGCTTCTTTGACCGCCAGCGCGCCAAGCTGCGGCGCCGTGAATGACCCCAGGCCGCCATGGAGAGTTCCGATAGCCGTACGACAGGCTGATACTATAAAGGCTTCGTTCCGTGCCATATCCAGACTCCTGTTATTTCTAAGTACTCGTTACTGTATACTGTGGCTTATATAAATAAATGACCGCGTAAGCGCAAGTGAACTCTTTCACAATGCCCCGGGGCGAACAATTTTATCATACAGATCATAAACTCCCGCCTGTTTTTGTTGATTTACCGTGTAATTGAATGATTTATTGGTAAAGTAAAGTCAGGTATTATTGTAATGGAGATGTTATGAAAAAATACTCGCTTTGTTTGATTATTCTGCTGTTGTCGTCAGGTACGGTCCTGGGACAAGGATCACCCAAACCGTTCAATCTGTATTTACAGGGCGGCGCTTCGGTTCCGCAGGATGATTTCAAGGATATGTACAATTATGGTTACCATCTCGGAGGAGGACTCGGTTTCTCCCTGATTCCTCGAGTTGAGCTGGTGGGACGTGGCAGTTACCACAAGTTTTCGCTCGAATCGCTGGAAAGGGTAGTTGAGAATCAGGGATCTATATCCGTTTCCGGTGGCGACCTGACCATGATTATGTACGGAGCGGAATTGAAGTTGAATCTCGGTGTATTGACCACTAATCCTTATGTACTCGGCGGCTACGGGTGGGCGAAGTTCGATTTTGAAGATGTAACTACAAACATATTCGGGATAGAGGAAACATACATTATCCAGTCGCACACGGAAAATTACATGGTCATCGGCGGCGGACTTGAATTCACCCGTACCTTTATCGAGGGTCGTTATTATACGTTCATGGAAGATATTGTTGAAAAAACCAACACCAGGTTGATTACCGTTTCATTAGGTCTTAAAATATAAATATAATCAGTGGAGTAAATCCGGTCGGGATCCCCTCTGATTCAACAATGTTTCAGACAGGAACTTTTTCGCATACTATTGCTTGACCGCCGGGACAAATTGACAATACTTTTATCTGCGCATGCACAAAAACAAGGGAAGGTATTTATGAGTCCAAAGATGTCTGTTAAGGGTATTGTATTGCTTGTTGTCATCCTGTTGCTGGCGGTATCTTCCAGTTACGCCCAGCTTTCCAGCCCGGTCAAATTGTATCTGGGAGGTGGTCCGGGGATACAACACAAGCCGCCGGTTTTCAGTGACTGGTATAAGTCCGGCCGGCATGTGACTGGTGGAATTGGATACAGCCTGATGCCGATGGTCGAACTCGTCGGGACAGCTGAGCATCATGGTTTTTCCAACAAGATCGACGATGCTATCGGTGGAACACTCGAGGGAGCGAAAATCAATACCACACTCTTCGGCCTCCAGGCCAGGTTCGTACCGAGCTTGCCGATGGTCCCCATCAAACCTTACGGTCTGGCAGGTGTCGGAATGGCTATGGTCAAGCAATCCGACTTTGTTTGGAAAGGCGAAGTAAAAATCGGCACTGCTGCATATTGGGAAGACAAGCTCAGCCTTGAAGATCAGACAAAGCTGTATTATAGCATCGGAGCCGGGGTCAACTATTCACTGATACCCAAGATCGGTTTATTTTTTGAAGCTCGATATATTAACATCAAGATCGACGGAGCCAACACCGTGTTTGAAACACCGTTACGTTTCTGGGCGGTCACCGGCGGAATACGAGTTTTGTAGTGATATAAAACCGAAACCGGGCAGATAAGCACCTGGTGATGCAGTCGTATTAATCTTCCTTGTTCACAGGAAAATCGGTTGACGTGATTATCGGATGCGACAAGGAAGTACCGATTTCTTTTTTCTCCGGGCGCTTCCTGAGTTCATGACCAAGAATGGCGAGCGCGCAACTGTTGAGACAGTTGAATAACTCGTGGATCCGGAAGGTTTGTGTCCAGATGTTATGTTTGGCCTTCAGGGCATCATCAAAATGACCGACGTATGTTTTTTCCAAAAGCTCCTGAACCCGAAACTCCTCCTCCCGCCAATTGACATGAACAGTGGCAAAGTACACGCCGCGGCTGGTGGGTGTGAGTGATTCCATCAGAGCGATAATATACCGATTATGGCTTGTATTAAGACGCAGAGTCAGACGCACGCATATTCCCTGCGTTAAATTGACTTCTTCAGGTGCAACCGGAAACACCCGAACGGAGTCTTCCCAGCCGTTACTCAAGCCGTCAGGACATGGTAACTGTTCAAGCCATCTGAAGAGGTCACGCCTGACAATTTCAAGATCCATCAGCGGCTGATTTTTGAGGAGCTCTTCTTTGACGGCTTCCCTTGTTTTTCTTGAAATCGGCACCGTATTTCTCACCAGATATTTCAGTTCGGCCTTGATCCGGGTTCATTAATGTATATCGGCGACGCTGTCTTAATGGTTGACCTGGTTGTGAATCATCCGGGCAGGCGGAGCTTTCGACCATAGAAAAAATCATCCCCCCAGACAGCAACCCTGCGGGCAAAGCTCGATCGCCGACAGCCCGCCCGGACCAGATTATGGAAAAAGGTTGGCGGATGGCTGTAGGGGCACACTTTCATACAAAGACCGCAGTCGGTCCCGATAACGCGCCAGTAGTGGATACATCGCTCAACATGAAGCGCCCATTTTTCCACACCCCGGATATCGGTTTTGGGACCGGATGGGATGGCGCCGGACGGGCAGTTAATCGCACACTTCAGACATTTATCGCAAAAGTCTTGTACGCCAAATGTTACAGGCCTGTCTGTCTGAAGTTGTAAATCGGTGGTGATAGCTCCAAGACGAACCCGCGCGCCCAGCCTCGGGGAAATCAGGTATCCCATTCGTCCCAGTTCGCCGAGACCGGCGTCACAGGCAACAGGCGGGAGCATTAAATGATAATTGCTTCCGGCAATATGAGCGCGAGCCGGGTAACCCAGCTCGCGTATCTGTTTCGCAAGATTGATAGACACCACGGCCGCCTGCTTGTATTTACGTGCTGTTTCACGAGTGATCGACAAGTGCGGCGCAGTTTCGACCTCGTGATAGTTCATTTCGAGAGTAAATACAATGGCATACTTGTGTCTGTTTTCGATCGGCTGCCCCCATGGCTCCGGACCACGACCGACATGGGAGTAAACATACATCGGGTTGAGCTTCGCGATACCGACCTCGTCAGCTCGCGCACTTAGCAATTCTTCCTTCACCCAGGCTGTCATCCAGTCAGGATCGGCAGGGGCGGGCGGAGATGTAACTTTTCCGTCAACCCGGGAAGTCATATCCTCGATCTCACGAAAATCCGCCCTGGCCGAACCGGCCGGTGCCTCGTCATAATATCGGCCGCCCGGTTCAAGTAATTCCGGAAGGCGGCGTATGCGATCATCTACCTCTCTCAACTCGGGATGTGTTGAGTAGTACCGGTCGTATTTTTCTGATCCCGGCAGATATTCCTCACGGGCGAAAACAGTGTCACGTTCATCGACCCGTTCGGTAATCTTCCCTATTGCCAGAGGTTTAATTTGTCCCAGTGGAATGAAAAACAGAACCAACCCGGACATGACAACAACCGGTGGTAAGAATAACCAGAAAGTCTCCGATCCGACCAGGAAATACCAGCCCGTCCAGCCCACAATAACCGCGATCACAAGAATAATGGAGCGCAGGGTCGCCGTGATCCTGCGCTCTTTTACTGACACTATTGCAAAAGCGATAAGGGATGCTGAAATCAGAAGACCACTGAAAATGTAAATCATTATTGATAAGGCCATAATAAATCCTATATCCGGCTGTTCATTGTACATCATACTTCGATTAATGGCAATCGAGATGACTGCGAATTCGAAAAGCCCTCACTCTGAAGGGTGAGCCACCCAGTCATCATTACGTCATTCCGGGCCTGACCCGGAATCCACGTACATTTGTTTTCCGGATGCTGAATCGAGTTCAGCATGACACAAAATAGAATTGGCTGCCGGATCAAGTCCGGCATGATGTTTTATGACCTATTCCGTGTTCGTCGTTTCTCCCGTGCGGCGAACAATGGAAAGTTTTCAATTTCATAAACAACCATTACCACTTGTTGAAAATGTCAATCTTTATGATTCAATTTGCACCTACTGAAATCTTCAGACATAATTGTGAAGGTCCTGAGATTACAGGGAAGGCTGTGACATCATGCTTGGAGGATTCGGGGAATATGGTTACCTTCCGGCCTTGGAATGATAGAAATAACAGGTAAGGAATGATATACCGTTGAACTTTATCGGGTCGCATCTGGGAGAGATTCTCGCGTTGCTTTGCGCGGTCATCTGGGCCGGGGCGGTAATTCTATTCAAAAAAAGCGGGGAAACGGTTCATCCTATCGGGCTTAATCTGTTCAAAGATCTGCTGGCCATCATCCTGTTCCTGCCGACGATGATGTTTCTTGGCGAGACTGTTTTCAGGCCTGTGCCGGGTTCCGATTATATTCTTCTGTTGGTCTCGGGGGCTTTAGGCATTGGTTTGGCTGATACGCTTTATTTCAAGAGTCTCAATCGGTTAGGGGCCGGGATTATGTCGGTGGTAGTGTGCCTCTACAGTCCGATTATCATCGTTCTGTCAATGTTATACCTTTCGGAAAATCTGACATTGTGGCAACTGATCGGCTCCGGGCTCATTGTCTCGGCTGTATTGGCCGCTTCTCTCGATCGACAACCCAACGGCCTGACCCGGCGGCAGATTGCCGAAGGCATGACCTGGGGCGTATTGGCACAACTGGCCAATGGAGTCGGAATTGTCATGATCAAGCCGTTGCTTGACCGCTCTCCCCTGCTCTGGGTGACGGAGTTCCGATTGATCGGCGGGGTTATTGTTTTGGTGATAGCGCTGGCGTTGCATAAGCGACGGTGGGAAATAATCCGCACGGTGCGCCTGAACGAACGCTGGATTTACACACTCTCAGGTTCTGTCATGGGAGGGTATCTGGCAATGGTTACCTGGCTGGCCGGGATGAAATACACGCAGGCATCAATCGCGGCGGCCCTGAATCAGACGGCGTCGATTTTTATTTTCATTTTCTCGTATATCTTCCTGAAAGAAAAAGTGACCAGGTATCGGTTGATCGGTATCGTTCTGGGGATGATCGGGGTTATGATGGTGACACTTATCTGACCAATCAAAGACAGAAAACAAAACTGAAAAATTGAGAGTTGCGAACAAGACTATAGTTACTGTACTTTTTTTATATGAGTTGGTTATGATACAAGCCGAGGAAAACGGATATGCTCGATAAAATGATCGAATGGTTTGTTAACAATATGGGCGTCGCCGAGAGTATCGCCGGGCCGCTGAGCTGGCTGAGTTTGATCGTGGCAATGGTTATCGCGGCCTGGCTGGCGCACCTTATAACCAGCAGGGTAGTGCTGGTTGCGGTGACTGCTGTAATCAGGAAGAGTCGCACCAGTTGGGATGATGCTCTGCTGGAACACAAGTTCTTCTCTCGTCTTTCCCACCTGTCGCCAGCCATTGTTATTTACTATGCCGCGTTCATGTTCCCCGAAATCAAGGGCGTGCTCCAGCGTTTCTCGACCGCCTACATGGTGGTCGCCGGCCTGCTGGTCATCAACGCCTTCCTGAACACCGCAGTACATATCTATCAATCATTGGACAGCACCCGCGACCGGCCGATCAAAGGATACGTACAGGTAGCCAAGATCATTCTCGCCGTTTTTCTCGGTATCTACGCCGTAGCCATGATAATGGATCGCGACCCGACCGGCCTGTTGACCGGACTGGGCGCTATGACGGCCGTGTTGATACTGGTGTTCAAAGATTCCATACTCGGGTTTGTGGCCAGTCTGCAACTTTCCATGAATGACATGGTGCGAATCGGTGACTGGATCGAGATGCCAAAATACGGAGCCGACGGTGACGTGATCGATGTATCGCTGCACACGGTGAAAGTGCAGAACTGGGACAAGACGATCTCCACTATTCCCTCTTACGCGCTGATTTCGGATTCGTTCAAGAACTGGCGGGGTATGAGCGAGTCGGGAGGACGAAGAATCAAGCGGGCGATCAACATCGACATCAACAGTATCCGTTTCGCCGATCAGCCGATGCTGGCAAGATTCGAAAAAATCAAACTGCTGAAGGGATATCTTGAGAAAAAACGGAAGGAACTGGCCGAACATAACGCCAGGCACACCGATGATCCGGACGATCTTATCAACGCACGGCATCTGACTAATGTCGGCACGTACCGCGCCTACATGGTCGAGTACCTGAAGAACCATCCCAAAATCCACAAGGGAATGACCTTCCTGGTGCGGCAACTTCCACCGAGCGAGCATGGGCTGCCGATCGAGATATACGTGTTTTCAAATGACCAGGACTGGGTTAATTATGAAGGGATACAGTCGGATATTTTCGATCATCTGCTGGCTATCGCACCGCAGTTCGGGTTGCGTATTTTCCAGCGTCCCAGCGGCGCAGACTTTCAGGCTCTGGCCGGACGGACAATAAGCAGTTAGCTCACGGAACTTCCACCTGATGTGATCTGTTATATCAGATGATATCAAGAATCTTCTATTCTTGACAGGCCCGCCTGCGGCCCCCCTCCCCGTTGGCGGGTTTTTAATAAAAGAGCCCGACGTAAATCATTACCACAAAGTAAAGTATAGCGTTTGTCTGCCGGGCGACAAAACAGAAAATCCTTGTTAAGCTCCGATACTTTTGTATTTTACGCGTGCAGATTGGAAGATGGCTGTCCTGCCGGTCAGCGCAGGCAGAGTATATTATGACGTGCGGAGGCAGTTTTTACATGATGTTACGTATCCTGAGGATTAGTGTCATTATCGTTGGAGGCTTGATGATTTTGCAGTCGGCCAGTCCATTGATGGCCGATAATAGTTGTGGAGATGTCGAGGTGTTTATTGACCTTGATGGTGACGGGTTCGATGATAACGAATCCGATGTCAACAAAGATGGTATTTCGGATTTGGTTTGTCCCGTCGAAGCTCCCAAAATCGTAGCCTCGACAGCCGACATTTTCTCAGGAGAGCTGCAAAATCCTGCTGTTGAGACCAAAAAGACCAACGCCCAAAGGTTCGGGCTACGCTGTTTCGCGGTACGCGCGTTGATGATTAACCGGGCGAGCGCAACCACCGGATTTAATGAAATCGGTTCAAATGCCGCGCTTGGCGCCGAGGCTTGTCCGGGCGGAAACTGCGGAATATGATTAAAACCACCATCGCTCTGATTCCCCTGCTGTTGACGCCGGCGGTCGCGGTATATTCCATGTCATTGTCCAGCTTTTCATTCGAGGCCAGTATTGGTCAAAAGTATGAAAACAACCTGCTGAGTGACTGGACGCAGATATCGGATTTTACCAGCACAGGACACTTCGCGGTTAAAGCGTATCCTTTCCCCAAACTCGAGCTGAGCGGATCGATCGACCGCAACCTGATTAGGATCAAGGAAAACACCGAGCCGGGATACGATACTATAATTACGGGAAACTTCAATCCCGATACTACCTTCGTGCTCAAGGAAGACCTTGACGAGGTCCTGAACAGCCTTTCTGCCGTCAACAGCAGTGTCAATCTGACATGGATTCCAACCGCAGCCAACAGTCGGTTCTCGGTTTATATTACTGGCGGAATTGGCCGCAACGCGTATGATGACAGAAATACTTTCGCTTTCGACACGGTTCAGTATCTCGGAGATACTACGGTACATAAACGTGATTTCAAAATATACAATACTACCGACTATAATTTCACCGCCGCTTTCGGCTACCAGTACAGCCCCGGGATTCACCTGCGAAGTCAGATAGCGGTCAATCACCATGAATACACCAACGCTTTTTTCCTGAAAAACGTGGGTCACAGCAATCGGATTGTTGATGCTGTCCTTGGAGGAAACTGGTCGATCATAGGCAGTTTCGTGATGGATATGGAATCAGGATTTTCAGTCCAGACTATTGAAAGAACTTATGTTGATACAATTACAATTGTGGACACGGTCAATTTATTGATTTATGATGTTTATGACGACGGTGTGTCGGATCTTCGGGTTGGAACTGTTTATCTGTCACCCAGATTTTCCCTTCAACTTAATTCTCGTACCGGTATCAACGTTACCGGAACTTACAGGCATTTCGTATCCGGATCGGATATAATTGTGGCTGGTGAGACAGCCGTCCTGCTGGATCCTTTTGCTGTTGCCTGGGAAGGACACGGCGCAACAATCAACGTAAAAAGCTATCTGATTCCCCGGCTCATTACCAATCTCTCTGTCGGCTACTGGGACAAAAAATATCTACAGCATGAAGAGTTAAGACAGACAGGATTCGGTAACTACGTACCCACTCCCGTGGACCGTAACGATATAAAGAAATCGATCTATCTCGGTTTCCAGATGCCGATGCCCAAATCCTGGGGTAATCTTACTATCGAGCCTGTTTTCAGTATAGAATACAGCGACAACTCATCGACTATTGACCGTTATGACTATTTTCGCTGGGTTATCTCCCTGGGTGTGGCTATCAGGCGTTGAAGGCGTATAAATTGCCCTTGACATTTAATATAAAAAAAGTATATTTACCGACGTAAGTCGTTGTAAATGAACGCAGAACGATTGGTCCAACATAATCGACTTCACATATACATTAAACGTGCAGAGGTTACAGAATGAAAAACGGTATTAGGTTATTGGTCGGCACTGCCCTGCTTGCGGCGATGCTGATCTGTTCGGCGGTTCTGGCCGCCGGTCCAACACCGATACCCGAACTCGCCATAGGTGAGGTTGCGGGCCCGGTGTTTCCTGAATCCATTGATGGTAACAGAGCCACTTATCAGGGCAATTTGAGGATCTGGATGAGTGAACCGGTTTCACGGTACAAGGATCTTTACAACGCTCCTTACGCCTTCGGTTTTCTCAACTGGGCCGGAGATGTCGGTGTGACTATCAATGACGGTGAAGTTTACACCTGGACAACTACCTGGGATGCGTCCGCTGATGGCGGGTTCACAGCAGTTACGGAAGGGAATATATGCGCTCAGGCTGTCCTTTCCGACCCCACCCCCCATACGGCCTATTCCGATCCGCCCTCCGGCAATCCTTTCTTTGCGTATTATGTCGACGCCGCCGCTCAGGCGATTCCCGGGCAGGCCGGACAAAATGTCGCCGGCAACGGCACCCACACGGTGTTTGTAGAGGAAGGCACTCAGAAGTACTGAAGTTCCTGTCCTGCAGCGCGGGTCGCGCTGGACAATCTTTATACCGCCGGTACTTACAACTTCATATACTCAGCAATAGTTTTCGGCAATGCTCCTACCGGCAACCCCTATGCCAACGTACGAGGAAATGAACTTAACACCGCCTGGACGCCGTCTATCTATGGTGACGGTGGTTACGGCCTGTATATCGGAACCAGCGAAACAGCTATCCGAAATATGATAGGGAACTGCAGCAACCACGTCGTAGCAGCCGGGCTTGATCTTATTGTAAGAATCGAACATGTCAATACGGATGTATTCGATATCGAAGTGCGTATTGGCAACGGAGTCCCGGCCAACACGGTCCCCTCGGATCCGGCGGTTGATGCTGGTCCGGTTGAAAGTGAGACCGGTGTGGAGGTTACTTTTGAATCCGCCACCACCGACCCCGACACTGATAATATCTACTATCGTTGGGACTGGGGTGACGGCCGAGGCATAAGCGACTGGATGGGACCGTATGCGTCCGGAGTCACCTGCTCGGCGGCATACACATATAACACTGAAGGCACATACCTGGTCAAAGTCCAGGCCAAAGATGCTTTCGATGTGGAAACAGCCTGGTCGGCCGGTCATACGATCGACGTTGTCATACCCGGCTGTTGTGTCGGTGAGATTCGCGGCAACGTTGACGGCATCGGCACCGACATAGACCTCATCGAGACCGGTATCGATATTTCGGATATGGTTTACCTGGTTGACTATATGTTCACTGGTGGAGCCGCGCCGCCCTGCTTCGCCGAGGCCAATATCGACGGTTCGAATCCGGGCGCCGATCTTGAGCCGGACACGGCTGATGATATCGATATTTCGGACATGGTTTATCTGGTTGACTACATGTTCACCGGCGGAGTTGCGCCTGCGACTTGTGGCAACTAACTGACTACCGAACCACCGGAATAATTACAGGACCGCTTCCTTTAGAGGAAGCGGTCTTTTTTATTAATTCACATTTCTGCAATATAATAGTGCTTGCCAGAAGCTCGGTAGTTTATTACCTGTATCGAGGAGATAAAACAATGTATGTCAAGCGACCCGTCCTTATTATGGTGGGCCGGCAGCAACAGTATTTGAGGACAGACTAAATACCCATGAACAGCAATCTGCGTTTTGATGTAGCCGATCAGCGAATTTCCTATACCGGCAAGAAAGAAGACCACCTTTTTAATCCGGACCGGGTGATAGAGTTTAACCATCGTCATGCCTCGGTGTTGCGTTTGTATGACCTGCAACTCGAAAAGGCTGTTGTGTCGGTAATCGGCGATCACATGAATCTCCACTCGAATCTCGGCGCTTTGCGTAATCGTCAACTCAGAGAATCGGCTATCGTGGCCGCCGCTCTTTCGGCTGTCGCAGTCGGTCTCAACGGACGGGGAAGTCTCAACAGTGTACCCAAAGAACATATAACCAAAGAACTTACCAACAGCCTTAAACGCGACAATGACCGCACTGCCGCTCAGGTAATGGCCCAGGTACTTCAGACAACAACGGAACACCTGCCGGTAGGTGAAGAAGTGCTGATTGAAAGCACTATCACCGAAGGCGTTCGTGTCAAACCCGGCTATGAGGCGGGCGGCAATCCGACTATTGCGGTAGGAGCTTTGTTCGGCAAACCTCAGCACCGGGAGCGTTACGGAACTACTCTGCCAGCCAGTGTGACGATGCTGTCGATGGGTAACGATGTCATCGACGGTACGACCAAGTCGGTAAAAGGACTACACTCGTCGCTGACAGCATTATTTCTCACTGAATCCAACGTCAAGAGACATCTGCCCGATATCTATGTGCAACGCTGGATGGGCGGGGCCTGGTTTCACAGTTTCAATCCGCGTGAGATGAGCCTGGTGGAAAGCGCGGCCGCCGTGGCGGGGCCGTACGGTGTGTCATCGCTTGAGGAGATGTCGGCCTTTTTCCTCGACCGCAAACGGCACTATCCTGCCATGGACCAGTTGAATAAAGCAAAAATCGCCACTCCGTACGACAAAGACGGCGACCTCTTCCCCGGCATTCTGCTCGGACATGAAGGGTTGAACTTCCCCAACGGCCGGCCGTTGAGCGCTATGATCGGAGAGATCGGCGGTTCGGCGGAGTGGGCGGTAGGTGTTCTGCCGTTGATATGGCGGGGCGGACAGGCTATCGGAATGCTTACGAGCCAATCGGCGTTATCACGCAAGGATCGCGATCCTGAGAAACAGTGGAACGAACGATTCAATTTCACTGAGGAAGAGTTTATCATGATTCAGGATGCCCGGTTTGAACATAAACCGTATTTTACTATTCATGATATTCTCGAAGATCCTTTTGCCGGGGGGATCAGCGCCTTCGGAGCAATCACCGACAATTACTACCTTCCTTTCATGAAAGGCGTGCAGGCGGATTCCGAGAACGGAACAGTGACGGTAAATGTGCTGGTCGTTAATTCGATGGGGCTTATGGAGTGCTGGGAAATGACACTCAAGGCACTCCGGACACTGGAGAGAAGCAGGGAATTATTAAGCTCACCGAAATCGGCCCTGGCTAAGTTAAGCGGCAATAAGCTGGAAGCCGCAATCAAAGAACTGTTGGCCGACGATGAAAGTCGCCGTAAGTATCGGATCTTTTTCAATAACGAATATTACCCGGCCATGATCCCGATGAGCGATCGGATTGTCATGCTTCACAAGGTAATCGACGACCTGATAGATCGAGGCGCTCTGGCTGAAGTAGACCGTGAAATCGTGACCTTCACGGAAAAACTGGCCGCCGAATGGTTCGTGGAACCCGGCGATTAGTCAACCCTGTTATTTCTACTATACTCCCTAACAGCCATAGAGGCTAAAGCCGACCTTTACGGTCTCTAATAACTACTTCTCCCCTGCCGATTAAACATTAATACACGCTGCTCTGTGAACCAAAAGTAGCTGGAGGGTACAATCATGCGTGAACGAAGAATCGAAAAGAGAATTGCAAGTCGTGAATTTCTGAAAGTTCATGATCTGGGCAAAGACAATCATGTCGGCGGACTCGGCAATCTTTCGGAAAACGGCGCTTTGTTTGTCAGCGAGGAGCCGCTATCGGTGGGGCTTGAGATGGCCTGCCGGATTATTCTGGACAAACCTATAATGGAACGTCCGGAGATACGTATCCGCTCCAAAGTTCGATGGTGCCGTAAAAATCTACAGTCCGGATGGTGGGAGTCAGGACATACCATCGATGCGTATTCCCCGGAAGACAGGGAAACACTCAGCTATCTGGTTATGAGATTTGCCCTGGGTGAATGGGAGGTTCCCGGAACCGGCAAATTAAAAACGGTCCAGGTCGCCAACCGACGAAACAATGTACGGTTTGAAACCGACGAATTCTTCCCGGTCAAAAATCAGGAAACACTTGAACATATCGGCGGACTTGCCAATCTCACCCCGCAAGGCGCAATGCTGACCACTTCCAAACCCGTTGAGGAAGGTATTATTCTTAAATGTCGGGTAGAACTGCCCGACCGTATATTCCAGCGTGACTTTCTCTTTTTCAAGGCGGAGTGCCGATGGTGCAAAAAGAATGCTAACAAAGGCTGGTATGAATCCGGTTACAAGATCACCGAGCTTTCAGAACAGGACGCCGTGATCATAATGCATCTTATGATGCACCGCCTGACAGCACAAAAGTCAAAGGAAATCATCAACTTAGTCGAACAGTAATACAGCTTCCGCAGATATATCATCATTTCGCCGCCTGTCATATAAATGCGCAGGGCAGATCCTTCTCAGCGGTATCGTCAGTGAAGTGAATATATGGATGATGGAACCATTGAACAGTTCCGTCATAATCCTGCATCCTGACAT
>JAJRTA010000188.1 GCA_024278515.1 Candidatus Zixiibacteriota bacterium | reverse complement strand
CATTGGATTTGTTCGATCCGCATGCGTCGGCCAAGACGACCCTTGACCGCTATGGACATTTGTTGCCGAACCTTGAAAATGATGCCGCTCGGAGGTTAGACAAAACAGTTTTCGGAAGTTTTGTTAGAAAACTGTTAGAAAATCCGGTTTCTGAAGGAAATCCCACCCAAAAAGAAATCCCCGAAGCCGTTGAACTTCAGGGACTTAAACTTGGTAGCGGGGGGCGGATTTGAACCGCCGACCTTCGGGTTATGAGCCCGACGAGCTACCAGACTGCTCCACCCCGCGGTACAGGGCTTCCAATATAGAAAACTTCACAATCATGTCAAGCTCGATAATACCAATAAATCGAACCGGCATGCCCCCAATCCGACCTATACGGTAACATTCTGCGAGAAGCGACACGGTCGGCTGTAAAAGTCATTTTTTCAGCAATGTAAAGTACGTTTCAGCCTGGTTCAAATCCGCAACCTTGCAGGTCAGGTCGGCGCAGAGATCAGCAGCCCCGTATGGATCGGAGCAGAAAGCACCGATTGCATCACATCGGCAGGGATAACGATAACATGGTCGTTGGTGGTAATCAGGTTTTTTCCTGATACAGGCAGCAAATTGACAATGTTTTCAAATCGAGATTTTCTTTCCGGGCGGCGTTTTCCGGGTATGTCTGTTTTTGATCAGTCTTACACGAATAAAACCAGTCAGCCTTTGACAATTGCGATGATTCCCTCGGCAAGGTAGGGGCAGGACGGCAGAACTCTTTTCAACTGTTCGCACAGTTCGTCGTCGGTCGGCCAGTAGTACATGAGCATCCGTTTGATATCGAAACCGTGCTTTCTGAGCAAAGTAGAAAGAGTCGTCACCGAGTAGTAATGATTATGATCGGGATGCACCAGCTCGATGTTTTGAGCCAGGAGCTGGAACACCCGGAATGAAAAGGCGTTGGGTGTGCTGATCAGAATGTCGCCGTCAAAATCACAGGCTTTGATATTATCGAGGGCCGCACCCACATTGTCCAGATGTTCGATTACTTCCGGCATTACGATTACATCGATATCACTGGTGAGTTCTTTCAGAAGCTCGCCGTCGGTTTCGATATTTACGGTGTGAACGTCATACCCGGCATCGCTTAGATACGCGATCCCCTCATTGTTTATATCCACACCCACAAGACTTTCGGCAACACTGCTTATTTGTTGGTGCAGGAAATTACTTTCCTGGATACGTTGTTGCATTATGCCGGTGTCGGCACAACCGATATGCAGTACCCGTTTACCCCTGCAAAAATCAACGGTGAACTGTTTACGGTTGTCGACATAGCCCATCTCTTTCGCCAGGGGCTGGAAGTAATTAATTGAGTCCGTTTTCGCCTGCTCTGTCGATTTCCTCTGTATGGTCAGTGATGACGACGGTTGCGAATTCTGAACGGGCGGGCCGGACGATTCGGTTTTGTGTCCGGATTGCTCCAGTATGGCCGCCAGAAATGAATCGATCTTTTTGAGATTGGTTTCCGCGTTGAAATGGTTCTCCACATAATTGCGGTAACCGCGAGGATCATAATTTGTCTCGGTGAGCAGGATGCGGAATTGGTCGATAGTGTTGAATACCAGTTTTTCGGGGAAAAGATCACGGGCGCCCCGCCAGTTGTGAATGAGTGGTTTGACACCGCAGGCCATGGCTTCTATTATGTTGTTCGGGCATCCTTCCCAGGGACTGGTCGATACGACATAGTTCATCTCTTTCAGGAATCCCGGCACATCCTTGACCCACCCGCAGAAATTCACACGGTCGGCCAGGCCCATCTCGGCGATAAGGTGCTTCATGTAAACTTCGAACCGTTGCTCCTGGAAAGCCCCGGCGATATGCCACCGATATGATCGATCCAATTCGGCGGCGGCCTGGATACATTGCAGAAGAAGGCCGATTCCCTTTTTATGGTTCAGGTAGCCAACATAAGCGATATTCCCACCCGGTCCGTTTTCGTAGAACGGATAGTCGGGCAGCCGGACACAGTTGTTGACCGTCACCTGCTTTGTGCAGGACAGTTGCGATGGCCACATTTCATTGGCAATTTCGCGAATATGATCGGCCACGAAAATAGCGCCATCTACCCGGTCCCATTTCACACCGGTCATGAAGCCGGGCATCAGGATTTCATAGCTTCGGATATGAGTCACCAGAGGCGGGCGGTTGTCCATCTGTGATAAATGTACGGCAGCCTCGTTGCACCAGGTTGACCAGATTATGTCGGCCCATTTCGTCAATTCGGTCAGTTCTTCAACGGTTCGCGGCTGCACCACTTTTACTTCGTTGTACTTTTCGAAACAGGTGCGGTAAATCTCATTGAACTTGTTGTCAAAAGTGTTGACGATCGCAAGGCGGGCACCGGTCAGACTTTCCCCGGAGGAACCTGCAAGTTCGTGTCCGGTTTTTCGGCTGCCGGTTCCGGCTGTTTCTGAATTGTCCGGTGTCTTATGACAGGCGGGGTCAATCTCTTTCAGAATATCTTGCGAGGTCGTCATAGGTTATCTCCGTAAAAGATAAGTGAACGGATCGTTTGCCTATTTTCGATAATTCGGCAACGATAAGTAGTTGCTTCCGAACATGACTGCCTGTTGATTCGTGAGCGCGTGACGGCAAAAGAAATCTCCGTTCCTATTTATTGTTGTCTTGCGCCGGACATTCCATCGCCCGGCCTTATTTATTTATCGGCCTTTCGCATAGGAGACTTAAGGACAAATGCGAAGCTCGCATTCAAGTCAGAAACAAAGCGATATTGTGATTTTTGTTGATGTAACGACATTCATCACAAACACTGTTTTACGAGTTTCCAGACAACGGCGGCTCCAACCATTCAGCCGGAGGTGATAACAGGATGAACTGCAACCATGTGTCACGTTACCGGAGATGACAGGCATGGACTATTCCCGGCGATCAATTTTACTGTTTGCGATTGTGGCTGTCGGCTATCTGGCGCTTCTGTCCGGAGTGGCCGGGCTGGACAGGCCTACCTGGGGGGATGAATGGCATTTCATCGAAACAGTGAAACAATTCGGCCATGACCCCTCGCTGGAAACCCTGTTCACTTACGATGAAATGTCCACCCCGCTTCCGTTCGTCCTCTATGCCGCGTGGGGCAGACTGTTTGGTTTTGAAATCCATCGGTTACGTCTGTTATCACTGCTGATTGCCTTTATCGTGGCAATTCTCATGTACCTGTTGCTGGCCGAAACGGCAGGCTCTTCTTTTCGGGTCTGGCCGGGAGTGCTTTTTGTGTTGGTTCATCCGTACATGATAGGGTTTTCTCTGTTCGTATTTACCGATATGTCGGCCATAATGTTCATGCTGGCTGCAACTTTGGCGATGAAGAAAGAAAAGATGCTCCTGTTCGCGGTTATGTTGTCCGCGGCCATGCTCTGCCGGCAGTATCTCGGTTTTGTTTTTATCGCCGCTTTGATTTACTTTGTCTTAAAATGGTTCCGTTTTCGTGATCGTGAATCGCTTAAATGGTTAACGGCAACACTTGCTTCGTGCCTGCCGTTGCTATTGTTGTTCACCTTCTGGGGCGGTTTCCACCCGAACAATCTGCGCCGGGATTTCTATACCAAAGGGCTGTTCATTTTTCACCCTTCTGCTCTGACCCTTTATATCAGCCAGTTGTCATTGTACATGATGCCGGTGATGATTATGTGCTTTCGGAAAGTCTGGTGTTCCCGATCGTGCTGGATAGCAGCTGTCCCGTTGTCGCTTTGGTACTTTGTATTTCCGCCGGGTCCATCCGAAGCGGCTGTCGAGAGCGGAACAACTACCGTCGGGCTGCTGCACCGTTTCATGCTCAGTCTTATCGATGCGTCCTGGTT
Source organism: Candidatus Zixiibacteriota bacterium (assembly GCA_024278515.1). GTDB lineage: Bacteria > Zixibacteria > MSB-5A5 > GN15 > FEB-12 > JAJRTA01. The sequence goes on along the minus strand of JAJRTA010000188.1, from coordinate 469 downwards.
TCCGCAGGTTCTGTTTTATATCGGTTTTCTTTTCGGATTGACGATGCTCGTCTTTCTTATTCGTGACAGTATCGAGAGAATGAGAAAACGACAATTTGAATTACCGCTGTTTCTGAACCTGATGGTTCTCTTGTTTCTCCTGATAATGCCGTTTTCATACCTGGCGTGGGAAAAGTATTTCATGCCCGTTGTGCCGATATTAACGGTTCGTTTCCTGATCGCCCGTTGAAAGGAGGATTTCACGACAACCCCCCCCCGGCTTTCTGACATGAAAAAAGGTCGTGTGCTGTCAACCACACGACCCTGTATTCGGGACAATCGTAATTTATGCCGGAGCCGGTGTTTCATTCGGTGGTTGTGGCGGAGTCGGTTTGTCCTTGAATCCTTCCACCATGGCCGCGATGGATGAAATGATACCGGAGGCTTCGTACGGCAGGAAGATCTTGTTGGCTGTACCCTCAGCCAGTTT
>JAJRTA010000187.1 GCA_024278515.1 Candidatus Zixiibacteriota bacterium | reverse complement strand
GTCTTGCGGTCGGCAACTTTTATCACTGGGACGATCAACCCCTCGTCGCGCGCCACCGCTATACCGATATTATAGTAGTTTTTGAAGATGATTTCTTCATCGGTCATCGATGCGTTCAGTTTCGGATACTCTTTCAGCCCGACACAGACCGCTTTGGCGATAAACGGCAGGAACGTGATATTTGCGCCGTAAGCCGCGCGGAATTCCGCCTTGTAACCGTTACGGAAGTTTACCAGATCCGTCATGTCGACATCTTCAAAAGTGGTAACATGGGCCGATGTATGTACCGAATGCACCATGTGATCGGAGATCAGCTTACGCACCCCCTGCAACGGCTGCCGGGTCTCGCGCTGTTCTTCGGGTAAAGGCTCGAATTTCGGAATGTTTACCTGAATGGTCGGAGCCGCCGGGGTTGCAGGAGCGGCAGCCGAACCAGCCGGCGGTGGCGGCGGGGGTGAAGGGATCGGCCCGGAAGTGAAACCGGAAGCGGCAGAACGCGCCTGCACCGCCCGCTCGACATCCTCGACCGTTACCCTCCCCTGGGGACCGGTCGGCGTAATTGTCGACGGATCCAGCGAATACTCGCGCACCATCATTTTTACCTTGGGAGACATACTGGCACGGCTGACCGACGAGGCGGTAACCGGTGCGGCTTTTTTGACCACGGCAGGAGTTGCGGCGGACTTTTTCGCGGTCTCTTTCTTCGGAGCCGGTTTCCCGCCGGCTTTCGGTTTGGAGTCACCAGAACCGTCATCAATACGGGCTATCACCGCACCGACCGAAACAACCTCTCCCTCCTCGGCCAACAGCTCAATAATCGTACCTTCAACTTCGGCGGGAATCTCAACATTGACCTTGTCGGTCATCAACTCGACTAATGACTGGTTCAACGACACTTTGTCACCGACTTTGACTTTCCATTCCAAAATGGTGCCCTCAAGCACCGACTCGCCCATCTGGGGAACAAGCACATCTGACGCCATAATTATGACACCCCTGCTATAGTTTTCAGGTTAAGCACTATTATCACATACGCTGAGGTTCGTGAAAAAATACCGTGGAACATTTCCTTGGAGCGCTCAGGATATTTCAAGCATCTTCTCCAGTGCGGTCAAAGCTTCGCTCCGATCCGGCTCAGCGACGACTATCGGTTTCAAGTCCTCGTAATTCTCCAGACAATAGGCCAGGTCGTTAAGCGTGGTTCTATACATGTTGGCGCAGACCGGGCAGGTCTGACCGGACAGTTCGAAGATGTTTTTATCAGGATATTCCCGGGCCATGCGGTCAATCAGGTTGATTTCGGTGCCGATGGCGATTGTCGAGCCGGACGGAGCCTGGCCACAGTAGTCTACAATATACCTTGTCGATCCGACTCCGTCAGCCAGAGCCACCACTTCCGGCAAACATTCCGGGTGCACGACTACTTTAACGCCGGGATGTTCTTCTCTCACTTTCCCGACATGTTCCGCCTTGAAGTTCGTATGAACATGGCAGTGTCCTTTCCAGAGGATCAGCCGCGCCTTATTGAGCTGTTGTTCGTCAAGACCCCCGTCGTCACGGGAGAAATCCCAGATGACCATCTCTTCAGGCTCGAGACCGTATTTCAGTCCGGTGTTGTAACCAAGATTTTCGTCAGGGAAAAAGAAGATTTTTTCGCGACGTTCGAACCCGTAATCAAAGGCCGCCGCCGCATTCGACGAAGTACAAATCAACCCGCCATGCCGACCGGTAAACGCTTTCAAGCCAGCCGTGGTATTCATATAAGAAATCGGCATGATCCGATCGTCGCCGCCGAACCGCTCAAGAAATTTCCACGCCTCCAGTACATCGGCCATCTCCGCCATATCGGCCATCGGGCATCCGGCCAATGGATTCCCAAGAAACATATGCTGATCCGGCGACGATAAAATATCAGCCGATTCCGCCATGAAATGTACCCCGCAAAAAATAATCACTTCGACATTTTTTTTCTCGGCGGCCAATTTCGACAATCCATAGCTGTCGCCGACATGATCGCCACAGGCGACCACTTCATGCCGCTGATAATGATGAGTGAGGATACATAGCCTGTTACCGAGTCTGGCGCGGGCCTCGGCAATTCGATCATTCAACTCCTGAGGCTCAGCCTGACGATATTCCGCGGGTAATGAAAAATACATAATTTTCAGTTCACAATCCTGAGCAAACCGGTTTGCGCTACCTTGCAGGCAACAACGTAGAGCAAATAATCTTCGATGTCGCCGTTTTGTCCGTCATTAAATATACGAACTAACAATCCTGTCCGCAACCGATGGATGGATAATGAGCAACTATCGACAAACCACTCACCGGATACAACCCATACCTATGACTAACAACACAATGGAGCGCTGACGGTTTCAATTAATTTGGGTGTAAACAATCTATTCTGAGAGTTCGGCCAACTGCCTGAAAAGGTCTTCATTATTCGGCAACCGGGCCGGATGCAACCGCTCGATCCAGCGGATAATCCCTTTTTTATCGATCAGAAAGACCGTCCGCTCGGCGTACCCCTTCTTGTTCAACACCCCGTACTTTCGGGCGACTTCGCCATGCGGCCAGAAATCGGCCATCAGAGGAAACTGCAAACCACCCATCGATTTGGCCCAGGCGACATGGCAGGGGACGGAATCACAGGAGATGCAGAGAAGCTGGCAGTCATATTCATCGAAACGATCTATCACCTGTTGATAGGCCGGTACCTGAGTGGCGCAGACCGGGGTCCAGTCGGCCGGATAGAAAGCCAGCACAACATTTTTGCGTCCCTGATACCAGGCAAGATTCAGCTCACCTTCGTTATGGGTAGGCAGGGTAAAATCAGGAGCAGGATCACCAACCGCCAGCCTGACCTGACCATCAGCTTCGTCACGTCCTGAGTCGTTCATATCCCTTCATCCTCGTAGTCGGCAAACAGATCTTTGTCGAAATCATCAATATCGTCACCAACCTTCCCGCTGATAGTATCATCTCCCTCGAAGAACTCCGAGAACTTATTCGATGGAGCGCCGCAAACCGGGCATGAGCCGGGGCAGTCCTCGTCATCGTGCAAATAACCACAGATTTCACACAACCATTGCACAGCCGACTCCTGCAGAAAGGTTGAAAGGCTTCTGATTCGTGAATCCGGTCGGCTTCGAATCAATGTTCCATCGGGGAAGTCTCGTCATATCCAAACCAGAAATAGTTACCGGCCAGCGCTTCACGCTCAGCCATAAGTAATTCGTAATGAGTGTTTTCTTCATCGGCGAGTCGACCGAAAATCTCTTTAATCGCGGCGTTGTCGGTGGATTCATGATGCTCACGGTAGTATTTCGTAGCGGCTAATTCCGCCTCGATGGCGAGATTGATAAACTCCATCTCGGATTTGAGATCCTCGAGGTGCCCTTTGCGAAAAACATCAGCCAGCGCAGTCAGGCCCTTATCGGGCAAATCACCCACTTCACCACCGACATGTTCAGCATAAAGATCGTAAAGAACCTTTTTGTGCGCAATCTCATCGTCACGCAGGTTCTCAAGTTTACGTCTGGCGTCCGGGTTGGTTGCTTTCGCGGCCAGTAAATCATAAAAACGGAACCCGTCTTCTTCGCCTTTGATAGCGGTTTTCAGGACATCGGCAAGTTGCATTATTTCCCTTCTGTTTTCCTGACTTATACTATATCAGGGATTGTTTGTCAAATCGATTTGTGCCGAAGCGCGGCGCAGACGCTCCACCACGATCGGCTGGGACAATATCTCAAGCATTTCGTAAAGCGAAGGTCCGGCGGTTCGTCCCGACACAGCCAGACGAGTCGGATGAATCAGCTTTCCGCGCTTGAGTCCTTTTCCCTCCGCCAACGCTGCGAGACATTGCTCTATTGAAGCGGCCGTAAACGACTCAAGACTTTCAAAACGATCAGCCAGCGCATCAAGCAGCGGTTTATTCTCAGGAGTAAACTGCTTAGCCGCCGCCTCCGGATCGTACTTGAAATCCGAGGTAAAGAAATAAGAACTTAACTCCACGAAATCCACAATCTTTCGCGCCCGAAGTTTCAACGCGCCTATTACCCGGCGTAAATAATCCCAGCGTGTTTCAAGCCAGTACTTAGTTGTCAGACCGGCCTCGACCAGCAGAGGAGCTACCATAACAGCCAGATCGTGGTCGCTTTTGCCGGCAATGTACTCCTGATTGAACGCGATCAGTTTCTCTTCATCAAACACGGCATTCGAAGGGTTGAAATTGTCGGGAGTAAACATGGCGATAAGTTCATCAACCGAATATATCTCACGGTCCGTCTTGGGCGACCACCCCAGCAGGCAGAGATAGTTGAACATCGCCTCGGGCAGAATCCCTTCGTTACGATACTGGAGGACATCCTTGTCACCGAGACGTTTCGAAACCTTTTTCTTGTCGGTGCGCAGAATCATCGGTACATGGCCAAACTGAGGAACCTCGAAACCGAGCGCTCGATACAGGTGAATCTGTTTGAACGTGTTCGTAATGTGATCGTTGCCGCGAATCACGTGCGTTATCCCCATCAAATGATCGTCAACTACCACGGCCAGATTATAAGTAGCGCTGCCGTCGGAGCGAGCCACGATGAAGTCTTCGATATCATTGCTGCTTCGTGACAATTCCCCTGACACCAGGTCATCGAATCTGCATTCACCTTCAGGTATCCGCAGCCTGACAACGAAAGGCTCACCGGCCGTCTTGCGTACGGCAATCTCGTCTGCCGACAGGTTCAGACATCGCCGGTTGTACCGCATATCTCCCTTTTCAGCTTTCGCCTTTTCACGATCCGCAGCCAATACTTCCGGCGTACAGAAACAGGGATAACCATGTCCCGACTTTACCAGCTCATCCACATATTTACGATACAGGTCACACCTGTCGGCCTGGTAGATTATGTCCTCATCCCACTCCAGACCGAGCCACTTCATAGCCGACAGAATCGCATCGATAAAAGAGGGATCGGAGCGTTCCTCGTCCGTATTTTCAATACGAACCAAAAACTTCCCGCCGTAATGCCGGGCGAACATATAGTTAAAAATAGCCGTGCGGGCGGTGCCGACATGAACATATCCCGACGGCGAGGGAGCGATACGAACACGAACTTCTGGCTGACTCTTCATCTTGCTTTTCTCTTTCGCGGGATCGGATACTGCCGAACCGGCGTTCTCGTCTTTCTTTTCAACAGGTACAACTTTTTTTCCTGACGCGGGCGGTGTTGTCGTCTGCAGTTCGGTCGAACCGGATGAATCCGTACTGAACCGATTGACGCCCTCAATCGGCGGTGGCGGTGGAGGTTTGGAAGTGTCCTTTGCGGTACTTTCAACCGGGGAGACAGGTTTGTCAGCCTGTAGCTGAACAGTATCATTCGACTGAGTACCTGTCGATTTTACTGACAGGTCAATAGTCTCAGGCTCCAGCTCAAGTTCCAGTCCGCCGATCAGTCTCCGAATGATATTGTAAAACCCAACCAGAACTACGCCGCCCAGAGTAAGAACCACCGCGGCGAATAAAGCGCCCATCAACGGCAGTACGATCAACATTACGCCAAACGGGAAATCGTCCGGATCAATCACAGGACCACCCAGACCGAACTCTCCCATTCCGGCAAACATGAACGGCAGGGTTACAGTATACAGCAGTCCGAGCATAAACCCAAACGGCAGATTTATGAAAAAAGATACTTTGATAAACGACCAGAGACCGATCGACCTCAGTTCATACCGCATAAACTCCCCCTGCTGTTGCAACAACAGAACCGTAATCGAACGTGACGCCGGATCGTAAATATACAGATGTCATTGGTCATTTGTCGGCCTGATAATGAAACGCGCATCCACCGCCGCACAATCTTTTTTGTCGGGTGAGGCGATAAACGGGTTAATATCAATCTCGGAAAAACAGTGAAAGTCCCGGACTAACTGTGAAAGCCTGAGCAAGGTCTCAACCAGCACTTCCTGGTTGGCCGCCGGAGCGCCACGAAAACCGTTCAGAAGCGGGAACGAGCGCAGAGACCTGATCATATCGCGTGCTCCCTGATCGGTGAGAGGCAGAATACGGAACGATACATCCTTCATAACTTCGACATATATACCACCCAGGCCGAACATTATCAAAGGACCAAACTGCGGATCGGTTGACATACCCATTACCGTTTCAATCCCGCCGGTTATCATTTTCTGCATTGCGACCGAAAAATCTCCCTCTTCCCCATGCTCTTCGATCCGGTTTCGTAAAGTACGAAACGCGCTTCTGACTTCCTTGTCGGTACGGAGATCCACCATCACCCCGCCCACTTCCGTCTTGTGCAGAATCGGCGGTGTGTTGATTTTCATCACCACCGGGTAACCCAGAGCGGTCGCAGCTTTAACGGCCTGCTCGGCGGAAGAAGCGTACCGGTATGGCGCCGCCGAGATACCATAGGCTCTGAGGATATCAATAGCCGGTTCACCGACAATGGAATCGCTGCCGGAATCCCGGGCCTCGGCAACAATCCGCTCCACTTTCTCCATGTCGACTTTGTACGTGCGCACTTTGCCTCTGGGATGAAGCATCCGTTCGCGGTATTTGTACATGTTGGAAAGTGTCTTGGCGGCCGCTTCAGGGAAAATATAAGCCGGTATCCCTCGCTTTCTCAGTTGATCCATCCCGGCCGACTCAAGACCAACGCCCATAAAACAGGCCAGCACAGTCTTGTCGGTTCCGGCGAGACCGTCGGCAATGCACTCGGCCACTTCGATCTGATCTATCGTGATCGGCGGAACAAAAATCGGCACAATCGCATCGTACTTGCGATCATTTTTCAGAGCTTCCAGGGTTATCCTGAACTCACGGCCGCCGGCTCCGGCCACCATATCCATGGGATTGGCGAAGGATGCTTCGGCGGAGATATGTTTTTTCAATTTTTTTACCGTCGCCGCCGAGAGGGAGGGCATCTCCATGCCGTTGGCGATAAGGGCATCGGTGGCCAGAATTCCGGGACCGCCGGCGTTGGTGACCACCGCCACCCTGTTACCTTTCGGCAGAGGTTGATAGGTCATCGCCTGTGCCACGTCGAACAGCTCCTCTACCGTGTCCACCCGCATCACACCGGTCTGTTCCAGTAGTGCATCGACGCCGACATCAAGCCCGGCCAGCGCTCCGGTATGAGACGATGCGGCCTTGGCGCCGAGCTTGGTACGGCCTGATTTCACCGCCACAATAGGCTTAAAACGGACCACCTCGCGGGCGATCTTGGTAAAGTTACGAGGATTACCGAAATTCTCAAGATACATCAGGATCATATCGGTGTCAGGATCGGTCTTGAGATATTCAAGCAGGTCGTTGGATGAAATATCCGCCTTGTTACCGATCGAAGCAACTATCGAGAAACCGATGCCAAGATCGTGAGCCACATTGACAATCGCTTCACCCATAGCGCCCGACTGCGTTATAAAACCGATCCGTCCGGGCATGGGATAGGTCTTTCCAAAAGTAGCATTCAGGCAGACATCGGGATGCGTATTGACAATTCCGAAACAGTTCGGTCCGATCATGCGCATTCCATACTCACGAACCACTTTAAGCACTTCCTGTTCTCGTTTCCTGCCTTCCCTGCCAACTTCTGAAAAACCGGCCGAAATTACAACGACTCCCTTTACCCCTTTTTCTCCGCACTGGGCCACCACTTCTTTCACATGATCTTTGGGAACGATCACGATCGCCAGATCAACAGCATCGGGAACATCGAGAATCGTCGAGTATGCTTTGATCGACAGAATCACACTCGCCTTCGGGTTCACCGGGAAGACCTTTCCGTTGAACTCGGCCAGAAGCATATTTCGGACCGTTTCGCGTCCAATCGTCCCCTTCTTTGTCGAAGCGCCAATCACAGCCACCGAACGCGGCCTGAAAAAGGCATCCAGTTGTTGTTGCACGACTAAACTATCTCCAAAAACCGGGTTGCGCCGGAAGCGGCAGTACGGTTTTTTCCCTGTCCAATTACGGTCACCTTATACTTCCAACAGCAAAAAACCGGTGACACCATCAAGTCGGAATGAAACCAGTACCAGGGGAAAGTCAAGCGAAACTTGGACCGAACGACACCACTTCGGACACTCCAAAAAACAATTCCGACAATGACATTGCGGAATCCTGCACATTAAAAAACCCGACGCAACCATTGGCTACGCCGGGTAAAATAAATGACAGTCCTTACCCTTTCCGGTTAAAACAGGGTGGACAAAGACAAGTAACTACTTCTTTGCCTTTTTCGCTTTTGGTTTATCATGACGCAAAGTCGCCTGAGCAGCCGCGAGACGAGCGATCGGCACCCGGTATGGCGAACAGGACACATAATCCAACCCGATCTGATGACAGAAATCAATCGAGTCAGGATCACCGCCATGTTCGCCGCATATTCCGACCTTGAGACTATCGCGCACCGCCACGCCCCGGTCACGTCCCATCTTGATCAACTGACCGATACCTTCCTGATCGATGGAAATGAATGGATCCCCGGGAAGAATACCATGCTCCACGTAGTAACTCAGGAACTTGCCGGCATCATCACGCGAAAACCCCATGGTCATCTGGGTCAGATCGTTGGTACCGAAGCTGAAAAACTCCGCTTCCTCGGCAATCTCATTAGCCGTAAGCGCCGCCCGCGGAATCTCGATCATCGTACCGATCATATAGTTGAGATTCTTGATCTTGCGCTTGGCGATAATCTGGTTGGCCACACGCTGAGCCACTTCTTTCTGGTTTTTGAACTCATTGACATGGCCTACCAACGGAATCATGATTTCCGGGTGAACTTCCTTCTTGTCCTTGGCCAGGGCGCAAGCCGCTTCAATTATTGCGCGCACCTGCATTTCAGTAATCTCAGGATACATCACACCGAGACGACAACCGCGATGGCCAAGCATCGGGTTAACCTCAGACAGCTCATCGATACGGCTCAGAATCTTCTGAAAAGCTTCCAGTTTTTCTTCGTACTCTTCATCGGTCTTTTTGTCCAATGCGTCGATCTTTGCCTGTATCTCTTCCTTGCGGGGAAGGAACTCATGCAACGGCGGGTCGAGCGTACGAATCGTAACCGGCTTTCCTTCAAGCGCGAGGAAAATCTTCTGGAAGTCTTTCTTCTGCATGGGCAGAAGTTTATCGAGGGCCGCCTGACGTTCTTCAACCGAATCGGCCAGAATCATCTCCTGAACAATCGGAATACGGTCCTCAGCAAAGAACATGTGTTCGGTTCGACACAACCCGATACCTTCAGCTCCGAACTTCACTGCCTGCAACGCGTCACGCGGCGTATCGGCATTCGTCCGCACTCTGAGCTTACGGATCTCATCGGCCCACTCCATGAAAGTAGAAAACTCTCCGGACAATTCAGGTTCGATCGTCTCCACCTCACCGAGAATCACCTCTCCGGTCGAGCCGTTCAAAGTGATTGATTCACCTTCCTTAATCACCAGTTTTCCGATCTGGAACCGCTTCTTCGAAGCGTTCACCCTGATCGCTTCCGCCCCGGAGACACAGCATTTACCCATGCCCCGGGCCACAACGGCGGCGTGCGAAGTCATCCCGCCACGAGCGGTAAGAATCCCGACCGCAGCGTTCATACCTTCGATATCATCGGGGTTGGTTTCCTCACGAACCAAGATCACCGGCTTCTTGGCGCCATACTTCACCGCATCCTCGGCCGTGAAGTAAACTTTTCCCGACGCCGCTCCCGGCGAGGCAGGCAGACCCCGAGCGATCACATCGTAGTCAGCCTTGGTGTTGAGGCTGGGATGAAGCAGTTGATCAAGCTGACCCGGCTCGATTCGCATGATCGCTTCCTCTTTCGTGATCAGCTTCTCCCTGACCATATCCACAGCGATACGGACAGCCGCCTGAACCGTACGTTTGCCGGTTCGCGTCTGAAGCATGTACAGCTTACCCTTTTCGACGGTAAACTCAAAATCCTGAACATCACGATAGTGTTTTTCCAGCCGGGACGTAATATCCTTAAGCTGTTTGTACACCTCCGGCATCTCGGAAGCCAGCTCTTTTATAGGCTGTGGAGTGCGCACACCTGCCACTACATCCTCACCCTGGGCATTAAGCAGATACTCTCCGTAGAAAGTATTTTCTCCGGTGGCCGGGTTACGGGTGAAGCCGACACCCGTACCGCAATCGTTGCCCATATTGCCGTAGACCATCGCCTGCACATTGACTGCAGTGCCGAGATCTGATGGCAGGTTCTCGATCCGACGATAGGATATAGCGCGCGGACTGTTCCAACTGCGGAAAACAGCATCCCGAGCCATGCGAAGTTGCTCATACGGGTCCTGCGGAAAACTCTCACCGGTCTTACGCTTGATAATCTGCTTGAATTTCTTAATAATATTCTTCAGGTCGTTTACCTGAAGAGAACTGTCCTGTCTGATTCTACGCTCCGACTTGGTTCTGGTTATGACATTCTCAAAGACATCTTTGTCAATCCCAAGAACAACATTACCGAACATCGAGATGAAACGACGGTAGTTATCGAGAGCGAACCTCATGTTGCCGGTACGCTCGGCCAGACCGTTCACGGCCTCTTCGTTAAGACCGAGGTTCAAGACCGTATCCATCATCCCCGGCATGGAGAATTTAGCCCCGGAACGAACCGACACCAGCAGAGGGTCGGCCGGGTCACCGAACTTTTTCCCCATGACCTTCTCGATTTTGCCCATATACGTCTCAAGATCTTTCTCAAGCTCTTTGGGAACGGTCAGATTGTTTTCATAATAGAGCCTGCATACCTCGGTAGTAATAGTAAAACCGGGTGGCACCGGTATTCCCGCACGGGTCATTTCCGCCAGGCCGGCCCCCTTGCCGCCCAGCAGGTCTCTCATATCCCCGGTACCTTCGGCTTTACCGTCGCCAAAGAAATAATAATACTTTCCTTTAGGAACGGACGTAGCCGAAGCTCGGGATGTTTTCCCTGTTTTCTTTGTAGCCGACGATTTCTTAGCAACTGTTTTCACGACTTTCTTTTGCACCTTCTTCTTAACTGCTGTCTTTTTGACAGTGGTTTTCTTTCGGGTCGACAGCCTGACAGGCACGGCCCTTTTGCCGGTTGTAGTTTTAGTCCTGGATCTGGCTTTAGGCTTTGAAGTAGTCTTTGTCCTGGTCCTGGCCTTCACCTTTGTAACATTTGACTTCTTTTTTGCGACCTTCTTTGTAATTGTGGTCTTTCTACTGGTCATACGCACTCCCTTCATCGGGCCATCTACGCGTCCAGCATTAATGGTAGGAATATTCAGACCAAGAGGCAACATAATAAAAACGATTGGAACGCCGACAACGTCCCAACCGCTATAACCGTTTGATTTTCTGCGGCTTACATCGTAAAGAAGCGTTCCCCCTTGATAATTTTCTCCAGGATTCTGATTGTCTTTTCGACCGGTGCATGCATTATGTCGGCGGTATTAAACGTTGTTCTAACAACTTCGCGGGGAGCCATAAAACCGGTCCGACCGCGACCACCGCGGGCCTTTTTCTTGTGAGTCAGATTATACTGCCTCTGGTACTCTTTGGCTTTTTCCTTGTGCATCTGATAATACCGTCGCTGGTATTCTCTTCGAGCTTCCGCCGTTGACAACTTGCCTTTAGTTTCGCCCTTCTTTTTGGCGTCAAGTTGCTCACTGGAATCGGTGCTGGGCGTGGCTGGGGTGGTTTTCTTTTTCCGAGCCATTACCTACCTCACTTTCCATGTGTTCCGAAAAGGCTACCCAACCTTTTCGAGTTCACCACCAATGGCCTTGGTTCCTCCAGCAGCGACAATAGGAAAGTTTTACCTGTATGTCAAGTAAAAACTTCGTTTTGGTTGAAAAAAGTTTGTCTTAAGGTGTCACCTCCTAATCACTTACGAATCGAAACATTTTCAAGCTTCGTATCGGTCGTAGTATCAATAGCTTACGGAGACTCTGCGGCGATGCCACAAGCTGCTGCGACACAATGAGTTTCGGTGTGGCGCGGCCAACTTCGACATACACCAGTAGATTCCCATATGTTAGTAGTTATTATACGCATTATACGACAAAGTGATTGAAAATGTTTGGGCGTGTCAAGTTTTAACTTGACTAAAAACGAACTGAGTTTTTGCGGGAAACAGACAAGAAAAACCCACCGGGGGAACCGGTGGGTTGTCCGATAGTTTAATTGGCAACGTGCGCCTACGATGTCGTCGCTTTCTTTCTCAGGTGCGTTACGATCTCATATGCTATGTAACCTGTCACAAACAGAACCAGCCCCCAGAACACGATCGGGAAAAAGATGCTATAGTGTTCGTTCGACGTATCGAAAGATTGATGTCCCCAGGCAAATGTATCCTGAAGGCGGTTGATGAAGAGCGAGATTCGGGCCATCACGGTAAAACCGAATGAAGCCCCGAAGCCGATCATCAAAACCCAGATTCCGAGGGTGGCGACATGACCGAAAGCTCCCTTGTGTTCTTTCGAGAAAAAGAAGTAAATAATCGCCGCGAGAGCTCCCACCAGTATCAAAAGTTGTGAGAGGCCGTTGGTTATGTCAAGCAAGTCGAACCCGTCATGTCCGAAGAAATTGGCCCAGTCGATCTTGACCATCATGGCCTGGAGCTGCTTGTTGACCCGGTTGGACATTTCCAGCGGTACCGCCAGCCCGGCCGATATGCCTATATACAAAGCCATCGGCCAGCGCGACAACCATGAATAATCCTTCGAAAATCGCGTCCACATCAAACATCCGAGTATAGCCGGAATCAGGTACTCCAGGTTTGATGAATTCAAGAATCCGTAATACCAGTCACCGTCGGCCAGACGCTGGAAAAGTTTGGGAACGAGGCCGGTATGCCAAAGGATGACGACAAAGTAACCGGCCGAAACGCCTACCACCAGATGTTCCGCAAACTTGTAGAAGGGGTTATCCTTGTACAGGAAGGACATGATACAAAGAGTAACGAACACTCCGAAAGTCATCCACAGGAATTGTGTGAACTCCATGCTCAGGCCCTCCCTTCTTTTTTCAGACGTTTGCGACTGGCAAAGTAACCGACATTACCCATCACGATAAACAGGATTATTACCAGGTGAGCCGCAAGCTGTACGCGCATTCCGTCTTTAGCTCGTCCCGGATTATCGGCCAGTTGTTCATACTGGGCAGCGCCGAGCAGACCACCCATAATACCGATAACCTGGCCGCTTCCCAGAAAGGGATAGTACTGCGCCGTCATGACTCCGGTCAGACCGAGCGCCAATGGAAAACCGAAACGACCCTGACCATAAGATATCCAGGCATCGGTAATGTTCCCGCCTGAGATATCGACCACGAGGTCGACCTGATCATAGTTGATGATATCCTGCATCATGGGAATCGAGTCCAGCGGCGTACCGTAGTAATCGGCAGGGAAGGGAAGCTTGAAGGCCTGCCCCATACCAAGTATAACGATCGCATAGTACGGTTTGAACCCGAGGAAACAATAATCGACGCCGTTCACGATTTCGCGTCCCTTGTACGTTACTCCGTTGTATTCTCGATCCAGTGACAAACTGTCGGTAATGTCACGGATGGCCTGATCGCACATTCCGGGACCGTTCTGTGACAGCGATGTAAAAATAGTCCTTATTTTTTTTCGCCAGCAATGTTCAACGATGGCGTAGGTCATGGGATGAAGCTCGGCCAGGCTGTTTGGATCGTAGTCGATGGCTATCAGAACAACCGATCCTTCCTCAAGCGATTCAATACGGTCATAAATAACTTTCACTTCCTTTTCCACCAGGATAGGGACATCAAAGTCGGCCACGTAGGTCAGGACACAGACCGTAATCAGCAGGAGATAGACCCAGCGTCGGTCCAGCTTCATGAATTTTTCAAATATATTCATATCAGTCTGCTCCTTACCCTTTCCCCATATATCCGCGTTCTATCCCGAGGATAACCTTCAGGGCCGTACCGACGATCCCGAGGCCGATACCTATCACGATGGCCCGCTGGGCGGCCATGTTGGGAACGTTCATGAGCCAGTTGGACGCCTTGGCTACATATTCCGCGCCCGGCAGGAAGGGATTGAATCGCGACATTACCAAAAGAGCCGCCAACAGCAAAAGCGACGCCAGCAAGTTGCGGGCACGGAAAGCACGATATGCGGCGGACGCGATATAGAACGCCAGAAGAGCGAACATGGTAGCCAGAATCGGCATCATGATATAATCGAAGAAATCACGGAACATACTGTTGGACAGCCCCTCCTGAGTATAGAAATAAAACGCCCAGGCATCGTCAAATATGGCTACCAGCACAGCGCCGATCAGCAATCCCAGGGCCATCATACCCCACATTCGTTTGGAACCGGCTGAAGCCGAAGCCCTCAGCCGCATCAGGGCGACAATACAGGCGCCGCATAGTACGATCCAGAGAAAATACAGTCCCCAGCCCTCTCCCGTTTTCTGCGTAAACCCGAAAGCCATCATCAGAAATAATCCGACTAATGTCACATAAGAGTACTGAGCACCTTCTTTTCCAAGTTTGATCTTTTCAACGGATACTTTGAACAGTGACCAGATCCCCAGAGCGAGGGCGAAAATACCGATCACTATGATCCAGTCCAGAAGAAACTCATAAAAGAACTCCGAGGTCTCATGAGGTACAAAGAACTGGAAGATCATGAAGAAGCCGAAGATAAAGACCAATGCAAACGGAATCTGTCGTCTCATATCTTCATCTCCTTAATCTACAACCTGAAACAGGTTGGTGAAAGAATCCCATCCGAGATTGGCCGCTATAAGTCCGATAATGGCCAATATGACAACCGCCGCCTTGGCCCAGTCCTGAGCCTTGAGCGATCCCAGCAGTTTTGGTTCACGTCCGAGGTAAGCTGAAGCGGCGTATAGTTCCTCTCCGATGAGAGTGTAATCGCAGGCCACGATAAAGAATGGTATCTGCGCTATCTCATCGGTGCCGGATATCTGGATCGAACCGGCTAACGAACCGGTCTCAGCCAGCAGCAACGACTCGGCAAAGAACTTGCCCATGTAAACATTTGTCGCCGGAAGTTCTCGAAGCATGGTACCGTTCACCGCCGCCACGTAAGCAAACTGTGACTGAGTAACAAAGTGCACTATATCTTCTTTGTAATCCTCCGGTCGTCCGGCATCATAATAAGCCGACTTGACCACTTCCTGTGCCACCGACATCACAATCGGATCGTATGTCGGCACGATCAGCTCTGTCTGATACTCGGCCACACGCTTGGCTACACGGCCAAGAATGGTAAACGATGCGATCGTGGCCACATCTGCGGCCGAGCCAAGGCCCAGAACGTACAGGATGGGACGTCCCATCTCAGTAGCGCGTCCGATAGCGTCATCAACAGCTTCGATACCGCCGATCGGGCGTACATACAGCTTGCGTCCCTTGCGGGCGCTGGTAACAAACACCGCCGTCAGCAACCCGAAGATCAGCACGGCGATGAGTACAGGCGTACGACCGGTGTTGTACCACTGCCCGCTGCACTGGACAGGTCCCTCCGTACCCGAGGTAGTGCGGATCAAAGGATCGGCCGTAACCACATCGATCTGGTAGAACAGATCAGTGTTATCCGGGATGTACTTCGGATCATCCGGATCCTTGGACCCGACATGTTCGAACTCCCGGGTTCCCGAAGGCACCACACCAGCCGTATCGAAGGGGCCGTCAAATGACGTTGACCAATAGATCTCATACTGGACAACGTTATTTTTCCCGCCGCCATCATCGGCTGAGGGTTCCCAGGTTACAACTACGGCATGGCCGTGATCGTTCGGCTTGTCGGACAGTTTGATGTCCGACACGGGAGCTGGAAACAGCTCAGCGGAATCGATCACCACACTGTCGCTCTCTTCAGGCTCAGACTGAGCCCAGACTGATGACAGCCCGAACAACAGAACCATACCGACAATCAGGATTTTGTATTTCATAAGCTTCTCACTAATAATTGAGAGAACCGTTTAAGATATTATTTGCAACCAGTCTTTGAACAAAAACGTGATACGACCCACCAGCAGAGAGATTCGACCCATAACCGTGTAACCGAACCCGGCGCCGAAGGTTATCATCAGTATCCAGATACCGACTCGTGAGGCCCTTCCGAAAATACCGGTATGTTCCTTGGAGAAAAAGAAATAGATGATACCACAGATAACACCTAAAAATATAACCCAGTTGGCCACAATAGTAACCAACTGACCGGTGGCCGCGAGATTCAGATTGGATAAGAAAGCCCCAAACCCTTCCCAGGGGTGACTCTCATTACTTAGCAGCGGCATAAAAGTAGCCGAAACCTGCACTATAAAATCCGAGCGGAGATACCTGACAAAGTTCAACCCGGCCGTGGTTCCGACAATCAACGCCAGCGGCCAGCGCGACAGCCAGCCATAATCTTTAGTCAGCCGCATCAGGAGCATCAGGCCGAGAATTACCGGTATCCAATATGCGAAGTTCCAACTGCTCGCCTGATACGGAACCTGAAAGAAACCGGACAAACCTTCGGATAACCTCGGGATCAGGTTGCCAACAATAGTCGACCAGAAGCCCTGACACATCCAGAACGCCGCCGACACCCCCACAAACAGATGCTCGGCGAATTTATAGAACGGGTTGTCCCTGTAAAGGAATGAAAAGATAGCTAAAGTCAAAAACGCAGCCATGGTGAGCATGAACGCATCGACAACATTGTCCTTCTGCCCGGACATAGAAACCGCATGTGCGATCCAGCTTACCGCGAAGAGTGCAGCAACAATCGCTACGACTATAAGAGTAGTGCGGTTCATACGCTCTTCCCTTTCCTGCGGGTACGGAAGAATGCGATATTGCCGATTACGATAAAGCTCATTATCACAACATGAGCCAGCGTCTGCGGTCCCATCATTCTCAGGCCCGGTTTATCCATATCCCGGAATCGATCATAGTTCTTGCTGAACTCGCTTTCATATTCGGCGGCTCCTTTGACTCCGCCGAGGATCCCTATTATCTGTTGCGGATAATACGGGTACAACTGCGGAGCCACCACCGCGGCCACCCCTACGCCTACCGGCACGCCAACCGGATCGCCGACAAACAGCACCCATTCCTTGGGACCGGGACGACCTCCGCCAAGAGCGACTATCAGATCAAAATCCGAGCAGGAACCGATATCAGCAAAAATCTCGGTGCTGTCCAACGGTACGCCGTTGACATCAGTCGGAAACATCTTTTTG